>CAZEFP010000073.1:0-10133 GCA_964511565.1 uncultured Planctomycetaceae bacterium | reverse complement strand
GAGACCTCGATTCGGGGGCCCAAGACCGTCGTCGGTGGTGCTCTGCCCCGCCCGCCGGGCGGCCTGGAGCAGGGCCGACCGGGGTTGGTGCGGCACTCTGGTCTTCCGGGCGCCGCGGGGCCCCAGGACTGCTCCTCGCCGAGCGACTCGACGATGGCCTGCTCGTGGCGGCCACGGCGGACCTCGCCTCGGAGCCCATCGTGTGGCTGGGCGATGTTGCCGCGGCGGCCTTCGGCGCGGGGGAGGAAGAGGTCGGCCTCGGGGCACCCAGGGTGCGACTTGGCGCCGTCACCCCGAGGGTCGAGGTCGTCTGGGCCGTCGAGGCGCAGGTCGCTCACATCGAGTGCACCTTCCCCTGCCGGCCCGTCGGGCAACGGACCTTCGAGAACGAGGCCCTGGACCCCCGTGTCCAGCTGGAGTCCACGGACTCGGGCGGGGTGGCGCGGCTGCGGCCCTACCCCGGACTCCCCTCGATCACCGTTCGGTTCAATGGCGAGGTCATGCTCGTGGGCACGGCCGCCTGGGAGACGTCCCTGGAGGTGCTCGGCCGGGAGGGGCCGGTGGGCACGGAGGATCGAGTCTCTCCCGGCACCTTCGTGGTCCGCCTGCCCGAGGGCGCGCGGAGTCTCCGCATGAGCGTCGAGGTCGACGCCGAGCTCGCGGAGGCTCTCCCCGGAGCGCCAGGGGTGGAGGAGCTGCAGACCGACCGTGAGCGCCTTGTCGACATCCTCTCGGCGCCAGGACTCGCGCTCGAGGCCGCGTGGTCCGCGGAACAGATCTCGGCCTGGATCGACGCCCACTCCCGGGCGGCGTGCTCGGCCATCGGTGGTCCGGGAGAGAGGGCGCGGGACGACTCGGCCCTGTGGCTGGGTCGCACCTGCCAGCTCCTGCTCAGGAACCTGCGCAGCACCTGGGGCCCGCTGACCTACCGGGGCATGGTCGAGGACTGCTTCGTCCCTGCGATACGCTCCATCGTGGACGCGGTCCTCGAGGCCGGACCTGAGGAGGACGACTCGGCTCGAACGGATGACCCGGGGGCGGCCTGCTTCCGTGGTGCAGCGCGCTGGTACGAGGTTCTCGCGGCCACGGAGGTCCCGGGTGGCGATGCCGTCGCGGTGGAGGCGGGAGCGCTGCTCCATCAGCTCCTCAACTTCGATGAGCAGCTCTCTCGAATGATCTCGGACACGCCGCGAGCGGAGCTCGCCGCCGGGCGCGCCCTGAGCTCTCGCCGCTGGTTCCAGCGCGCCTTCTGGCTGCCCACCCCGAGGCGCCTGGCGGACCTCGAGGTGAACCGGGTCGACCCGATCGGAGGGACGGCCCTCGCCATGCGCGCGGGGATGCTGATCGCGGCCTCGCTCGAGGGGGCGCCGCTGGATCAGATCCAGCGCCGCGCGGTCGTCAGCGCGGCTGATCAGCGGCTCCTGACGCCGCTGGGAGTGCGATCGATGGACCGCGCCGCCCTCGGCTTCCGAAGGGACGGCCCCGCTGACGGCTCCGTGTGGCCCTGGTTGCTCGGGGTCCACGCCGAGGCCGCGATCCGGGCCCTCGGTCGAGACCATGGTCGCCTCGAGTTCCAGGAGACGCTCCTCGCGGCGATCGACGGCGCCCCCGAGGCGTGGATCGAGGGAGAGGAAGGCGGCGTCATGCCGACGGGCGAGCTCTGTTTCCCCCCTGCGCGCGGTGAGTCCATCCGCGCCTTCCGCCTCCTCTCCGAGATCCTCGGCGAAGACCAAGTCGGATGAAGGTACTGGTCCTTGGCTGGGAATACCCCCCGGCCGTGGCGGGCGGACTCGGGGCAGCGTGCCACGGGCTGACCACCGCCCTCGCTGATCGCGGGCACGAGGTCGTGCTCTGCACGCCGGCCGATGGCGCTCCGGTCGACCCGGCGCCGTACCCCGGCATCGTGCGCGTGCCGCTGGGCAGCCGCGCGGGCTTCGCGCCGTTCCAGCCAGGAGCGATCCTCGATCCCTACGGCGTGGACCCGGCCCCCGGGTCGAATCCCGACCGGGCGCCGGCCGGCGGGGCTCCTGCCGTCTCGTCGCCTGAGGGCCCGACGCCGGGTCCGTCCTCCGCGAGCGACCATGCACGGAGCGCGAGGAAGCTCTACGGGGAAGACCTCTCGGCAGCCATCCAGCGCTACTCCCGTGAGGCGGTGACCGCCCTCGCCGACCACGACTTCGACGTGATCCACGCCCACGACTGGATGACGTACCCCGCGGCGCTCCGCCTCCGCTTCGCCCGCCGCCGGCCCGTGTGTCTCCACGTGCACTCCACCGTGGTCGACCGGGGGGGGCGATCCGCGCCTGGTCCGGTGGGCTCCATCAGCGCGGTCGAGCGCGCCGGACTCCGCACCGCGGACCGGGTGTGCGCGGTGAGCGGCTTCACCCGGGACCTCCTCGTCCGCGAGTATCGCCTCGACCCCGGTCGGGTCAGCGTCGTGCACAACGCCGCGCCGGCGGGCGTCATGGGGGCACCGGAGCGCCCCCGCGATCCGGCAGGGCCGATGGTGCTCTTCGTCGGTCGCCTCACCCGCCAGAAGGGGGTGGGGTTCCTGATCCGGTCGGCCGCTCGCGTGCTGGAGACGTGCCCCGACGCCCGCTTCGTCGTCATGGGGGATGGAGAGGACCGCACGCGCATGATCGAGATGGCAGCGGCCCTCGGGATCGGCCGGCGCGTCTTCTTCGCGGGCGGGGTGAGCTCCGAGCTGCGCGACCGCGCCTATCGCGAGGCGAGTGTCTTCGTCCTGTCGTCGGTCTCGGAGCCCTTCGGGCTGACGCCGCTCGAGGCCCTGCAGGGGGGCGCGGCCCCCGTCCTCACGGATGCCTGCGGCGTGCGAGAGGTCCTCCCCTCGGCGCCGGTCAGTCCGCCCTGGGACGCGGCCGGGCTCGCGGCGCGGATCGTGGGTCTCCTCACCGACGAGGAACACCGCCTCGGGGTGGTCGCCCGATGCCGCACCGAACTCGAGAGCTTGACCTGGGCGGAGAGCGCCCGAACCCTCGAGGCCGCCCTGGAACAGGCGCGGTCCACCTCCGGGAGGAGGATCTCCGGATGACTTCGATCGTCTACTACTTCCAGGTTCACCAGCCCTACCGGGTGAAGCCGTTCCCCTACGACGCGATCGGCTCGCGATCGGACTACTGGGATGACTGGCTCAACGAGGACGTGGCCAAGCGCGTGGCGGAGAAGTGCTATCTCCCCATGAACCGCCAGCTCCTGCGGGCGGTCGAGCGTTCGGGCGGCGCCTTTCGCTGCAGCTTCTCCGTCTCCGGTACGGCCATCCGTCAGCTGGCGGACTGGGCGCCAGAGGCCCTCGAGAGCTTCCGCGACCTCGCGGAGAGCGGGTCGGTGGAATTCCTCTGTGAGACCTCTCGTCACAGCCTCGCTGCGCTGGCGGACCCCGACGAGTTCAAGGCGCAGGTCGCCGAGCAGCGGGCGCTCTTGAAGGAGCACCTCGGCGTGGAGCCGACGGCGTTCCGCAACACCGAGCTCATCACGGACGCGAGCGTGGCCCAGCAGGTCAAGGACCTCGGGTTCGAGGTGCTCCTCGCGGAGGGGGCGGACCAGCTCCTCCACGGCAAGACCGCCCAGGCCCTGTACGGGATGGGGGGCGCCGGGAGCTTCCCCCTCATCCTGCGGGACTTCCAGCTCTCGGACGACATCGGCTTTCGCTTCAGCAATCAGGGGTGGGAGGGCTACCCGCTCCTGGCGCCCACCTTCAACGGCTGGCTCGAGTCGCTGCCGGACGAGCGGCCCTTCGTGGGGCTGTTCATGGACTACGAGACCTTCGGGGAGCACCAGGCTCGCGACACCGGGATCTTCGACTTCATGGACACGATGGTCGACCTCGCCGTGGCCTCGGACAAGCTCGACTTCGCGACGCCCACCGAGATCGTGCGACGGGACCCGATCGTCGAGGACCTCGACTATCCGCGGCCCATCTCCTGGGCTGACGAGGAGCGCGACGTGTCGGCATGGCTCGGCAATCACATGCAGCGCGCGGCGCACGAGGCCATCTACAAGCTCGGCCCCGCGGCGCGCGCGTCGGGAGACCCCGCCCTCCTGAACACCTGGCGGGACTTCACGACCTCGGACCACGTCTACTACATGTCGACCAAGTGCGAGACCGACGGGGACGTCCACGAGTACTTCAGCCCCTACGACAGCCCCCACGACGCCTACCTCAACGTCATGAACGCGCTCGAGGACCTGCGTCGGCGGCTGGGGGCGGACTGAGCCGGGCGAGCCCAGGGATCCGCGAGTCGGCCGGGTCCATCGGTGGCGAGGCGTCCTAAAATCCCGCCATGCTGACGACCGTCCTGCTCTCGCTTGCGACCCTCGGCGCCTCGGCGCAAGGGGTGGACGCGTCCGATGGGCTGCAGGGCGCGGAGGCCATCTCCAGCACCGTGAGCCGCATGGCGGCGGAGCTGGATCGGGCGTATCGACAGACGGGGGACCCCCTCGGCGGAGAGCTCGGCGAGGGGTGGATCGACGTGGACGCCCTGGCGGTCCAGGAGTCCGCGCCGGCCGAGGAGGTGGCCTGGAGTACGGGCCAGACAGGGGGGCAGCTGGCCGTCGTCCGGGGCGGGGAGCTGGCGCTCCTGCCGGACCCGACCACCGGGCCCGAGGACGCCGCCGAGGACGTCCGCGCCTCGTTCGAGGCCGTCACCTCCGCGCTCGGTGGAAGGCCGACTCGCGCGGCGGAGATCAACTCGAAGGGGGTGACCCGCCTGGGGGATGGCGAGTGGGATGTCCGCCTCCGGGTGCGCCACCTCCGCCGGGAACCCGAAGAGGGCGAGGCCCGCTCGGTGCGATCGATCTGGACCCTCCGGGTGGGCGCGGCCGAGGACGGCACGCTGGCCCTCTTCGGCTGGGCAGGCTCCATCGTCGAGCAGGTGGTGCTCGGTGAGGGCCCGCCGGCCTTCGAGGACGTCACGGCCACCGCTCTCGGCGGCGCTCCAGCGACCGAGTGGCTGGCCGACTCGATCATGGGGCTGCGTGATCGGCTGGATGTCGACGTGGGCGTCGGGCTCCTGGGGCACCACGGTGTCGCGGTGGCTGACGTCAACGGCGACGGCCTCGAGGACCTCTACCTCTGCCAGCCGGGCGGCGTCCCGAACCAGCTGTGGCTGCGGCTCCCCGGGGGGCAGTTCCTGGAGGCGGCGCGCGGCGGGGGCCTCGACCTCGTGGACGCCACCACCAGCGCCCTCTTCGTCGACCTCGACGGCGACGCGGACCTCGATGTGGTGCTCGGGCTCGCCTCGGGGGTGGTGGTGCTCGCCCGGACCGAGCGTGGCTACGTGGAGGCCGAGCGCTTCGAGCGCAGCGGGATCACGAGCCTCACTGCCGCGGACATCAACATGGACGGGCGGCTCGACGTCTACGCCTGCGCCTACGCCAACCCCTACGACGGCTCCACCTTCCCGCTGCCTTACCACGACGCGGAGAACGGGCAGGCCAACCTGCTGATCGCGAATGTCACCGAGGAAGCGGACAAGCTGATCCTCGGCGACGCGACCGAGGAGACCGGGCTCGACAAGGCCGGCGCTCGCTTCAGCTTCGCGGCGACCTTCGAGGACGTGGACGACGACGGGGACCCTGACCTCTACGTGGCCAACGACTTCGGCCGCAACGCCCTCTACATCAACAACGGCACCGGCTACTTCCGCAACCTTGCCGCGGAGCTGGGGGTGGAGGACGTGGCGGCGGGGATGGGGGCGGCCTTCGCCGACCTCGACCGGGACGGCCAGGTCGACCTGTACGTCAGCAACATGGAGTCGTCTGCGGGGCGAAGGATCACCGCGCAGCCGTCGTTCCAGGGGGACGCGGACGAGCCGACGCTCTCCCTGTTCCGCCGGCACGCCAAGGGGAACAGCCTCTTCCTCCGGTCGCCCGAGGGCGGCTTCGTGGACTCCGGACTGGCCACCGCCGGCCACTGGGCGTGGGGCGGTATCCCCGTCGACCTGGACGGCAACGGGTGGCTCGACCTCTTCGTGCCCAACGGGTTCGTCTCCGCGGAGCGCCCCGGTGCGCCGGACCTCTGAAGCTCGTTCTGGCGGCACGTGGTGTCGCGCTCACCCCTGGACGCGGGCCCCGATCGCGCGGACCAGAAGGACAGCTATTTCGATGGCTGGGCTGCGCTCAACGAGAGCCTGCGCCGCGGCGAGCCCTGGAGTGGCGGCGAGCGGAACGCGGCGTTCGTCAGCTCCGGGAGCGGACCGTTGGATCTCGTGGACGCAGCGCCGGTCCTCGGCCTCGACTTCCCCGACGATGGCCGCAGCGCGGCGCGGATGGACGTGGACTTCGACGGCGACGATGACCTGATCGTCTCCAACCGTACCGCCCCGCGGCTCCGGATCCTCGCGAACCGGATGGCTGACGGTGCAGAGCACCTCTCGGTGCGCCTGCGGGGCACGACGGTGAACCGTGACGCGATCGGCGCCGTGGTGTACGCGACCACCACGGATGAGGACGGCGAGCCCCAGACCCAGCGTCGGTCCCGCACCGCGGGCTCGGGCTACCTGGCCCAGTCCTCGGCGTGGCTGCGCTTCGGATTCGGGCGGCGCGAGGCCGGAGGGCGACGTTCCCGCGCCCGCCGGGTGCAGCTGAAGGTGCGCTGGCCAGGCGTGGCGGCGCTCGAGGACTTCGGCGAGGTCCGCGTGGGCCAGCGCTACCTGCTCGTCCAGGGGACGGGATCCGCGAGCGAAGCCGCTGCGCCCGATCGCCTGAACCTCTCCGCCGGACCTCTCGCTCCGCCCGAGCGCGAGGCCGACGATCGTCGGCGGCTCGTCCTGCCCTCGCCGACCTCCATCCCCAGCCTCGAGGTACGCGGCCGGAGCGGGCGCTCGGGGCGAATCTTCGGGCTCACCCCCAGCGGGCCGAAGGGCACCGGGCGCAACACGGTCATCGCGGTCTGGGACTCCCAGGATGCGGGCGCGATCGAGGGCCTCGGCGACGTCGCGGCGCTCTCCGCGGCGGCGGCGGCGGCTGGCGCCATGTTGGTCGCCATCGACCTCGGAGCCAACGCCCCGGGGCCGCCGGCCGAGGAGGGATCGACACCCCCCGCCGACCCGCTCGACTTCAGCTCCACCCGGCTCGCTGCCGCCGGATGGGGGGGCGACGTCCTCGCGCCGATCCGTGAGGCCGCGCTCATCCTCCCGGAGATCGTGAGCTGGCGCCTGGACCGGGCCGAACCGCCGCCGCTTCCCTGGTTCCTGGTGCTCGAGCCCGATGGGCGGCTCGCGGTCGTGCGTACGGGGCCTTGGCAGGAGGGGGACCTGGCGGCAGACCTCGACGTCTTCGCCCGCCCCCTCGCCCAGCGTCCGGCCTGGTCCACCCCGTATCCGGGGCGCTGGGCGGACCCCCCGGGGGAGGCGGACCTCGGACGGCTCCGGTCGCGCCTCGTTCGCCGAGGCGCCTCCGTCGCCGCCAGGGAGCTGGAGCTGGGACGCATCAAGACGGCCAAGCTGGGCAGCGCGGAGGTCAAGATTCGCCTCGGCCGCGCGGCGCTGGAGCGGGGTGATCTCCAGGGGGCGCTGGCCCGCTTCGACGCCGCCATCGGGGTGGACCCCGACAACGCGCTCGCGCGCCGCGGGCGAGCGTACGTCCTGCACCGGATGGCGAAGTTCCCCGAGGCTCTCGAGGAGTGGACGCGGGCCCTCGACCTGGACCCCGCGGACGTCGACACGCGCGGCAACCGGGCCCTCGCGGCGGTGGAGGCCGGGGACCTCGAGGTGGCGAGATCGGACCTGGAGGAGCTGACCCGGAGCCAGGGTGCTGCGGCGCCGATGGTGCGGGTGCTCAAGCAAGCCGTCGAGGAGGCCTCGCGCAGGGCTCCGCGCGGGGACGGGCGAAGCGCCGCCGGGGGGGATCGGTGAGGACCCTGTACGTGGTCCGTCATGCGGAGGCGTCCTACGACTCGAACTCGGGGGACCACGGGCGCCCGCTCACGCCACGCGGGGAGCTCTGCGCCCGTGAGCTGGGTGGGATGCTCGCGCGCCTTGGGCAGCAGCCCGAGCAGGTGATCGCGTCCGACGCCGTGCGGGCGTGCACCACGGCCGAGCTCGCCCGCGCCGAGGGGCGCTGGAGCGCGCCCGTCGAGTCCGATCCCCTCCTGTATCTCGCGCCCCCGGTGGTCCTGACCGCGGCGGCGCGGCGGGCGCGATCGGACGCCTCGCGCCTCGTGGTCGTTGCGCACCAGCCGGGGCTCTCGGACTGGGTCGGGAGGCTGACCGGGGGCGCTCAGCCGGCCTTCGCGCCCGCGTCGGTGGCCTGCATCGACCTCGGCGTCTCCTCCTGGGAGGACCTCGGGCCGGGGGCCGGTACGCTGCGCTGGCTGGTGGGCCCGGGCGAGGCGGCCGCCTTCGTGGAGCCCCGGGAGGGGTGAGTTTCCGGGACAGGCTGCGGATCCATGGAAGGTGGGCGTCAGGTTCCCCAACAGATTCAGGGGCCTTACCCTCTCCGCCCACGCGATGTCCCCCGATCCCCGTCCCCTGACCCAGCGCCTCCGCGAGCTCCACCGCGCGCTCGACGAGAGGGTGGATGCCGGGGTGTCGTGCTGGGAGGGGGTCGCGGCGGTGCAGTCTCGACTGGAGCGCGACCTGCTGCCCCGGACGGCAGGGGGGCACGAGCACCTGGTCGTCGGGATCGTCGGGCCGAACAACGCGGGGAAGTCCTCCCTCTTCAACGCGCTGGTCGCGGGCGAAGGGGCCGCGCCGGTCACCGTCAGCCCGGCCGAGCCGACGGGCGGGGCCACGCGCCGGCTGGTGGGGGCCCTCGCGCCGAATCTGCGCGCAGCGCTGGAGGCGGAGCCCACCATGCAGCGGTTCGACCTCCGGCCGGTGGCCTGCGGGGAGGGCGGCGTCCGGGAGGCGAGGGAGTCCGCCGAGCCTGGCGCCGAGGCGGCGCTGTTCCTGGTGGACTCGAGCACGCTCCCCGAGTCCCTCCTCCTCGTCGACACCCCTGACTTCGATAGCGTCCTGCGCGAGAACCGGGCGGTGACGGACGCGTTGCTCGCGGTGGCTGACGTGGCGGTGGTCGTCGTGACGCGCCACACCTATCAGAACCACGACGTGATCGAGTTCCTCTCGGGGTGGCTCGAGCACGGCCGGCCCTGGGTCCTGGTCTACAACGAGTCCATCGACGAGGCGACGACGCTCGCCCACGCGCGCAAGGTCGAGGAGGACCTGGGCCAGCCCGCCGAGGCGATCTTCGCTGCGGAGTTCAGCGCCGAGGTGGCCCGGGGCGAGGCGCCGCTCGACCCCCGCGACCTGCGAGACGCAGGCGTCTCCCTCTCGGCCTGGCTACGCGGCCTGGGGGACCGGGGCGACCTCAAGGCCCGGGCGATGGAGGCCTCCCTCGCCTCCCTGCGTGGGGAGTTGCTGCGGCTGGGGAGCGAGTGCCGCCGTGCGGTGGGTTCCCTCGGTGAGGCTCGCGCGGGGCTCCGGGAGGCCGCGACGCCGCTCGGTCGCGCCGTGGCCCGGGAGGCGATGCCCATGGGGCCGTTCCTGGAGGCGTTTCGGGATGTCCTCGACGAGCGGCCCTCGCTGGTTCAGCGTGAGCTCCGGCGCGGGCTCCGGTGGACGGGGGACCGATTGGCAGGCGGGCTGCGCTGGGCGCGAAGACAGCTCACGGGGGGCGGCGCAGGGGAGTCGGCCGCCGACGCTGCCGGGCGCACCCTGCTCGAGGTGGAGCGCGCGGAGCTCGAGCGCCGCTGGGCGGGCTTCTACGAGCCTGGCCAGCGACGGATGCAGGAGCTATCCCGCAGCGGCGAGCTGCCCGCGCCCGCCCTGGAGGCGCTCGCGGCGGAGACCGCGTCGGCTCCAGGGGTCGGTCAGGGGGGCCGCACCCGCGCCAGGGCGTCCTTCGACCGGGCGGCGGCCGCCCTCGCCCTCGACCCCGCCCTCCTCGAGGAGCACCGCGTGGCGTGCCGGGAGATCATTCGAGAGGAGCTGGACCGGCAGGGCTCGGAGGCCTTCCTGCAGCTCGCGGTGGACGTGATGCACCTGCTCCCGCTCGGGGTGGCGGGCGTGCTGATCGTCCATACCGGGGGTCTCGGGAGCGACGTGGCGATGGCGGGGGGCGGCGCGGCCGCTGCGGCTCTCGCCGAGCGGCTCTCCAGGACCCTGGGGACCGGC
>CAZEFP010000072.1:0-10143 GCA_964511565.1 uncultured Planctomycetaceae bacterium | reverse complement strand
AGCGAGGGGCCTGACCGGTCCCCTGAGTGGGGTGGTGACGGGGGACCGCTGGTGCGGTCCGGGGCTCGTCGGCAAAGAGGGTGGGGGTCCCGACCTCGATGCTGTCGGTCAGGGCGCCCAGGCCGACGAGCCGGAGCGGGTGCCCGATGGCCACCCGGTAGAGGCAGATGACGACGCCGTAGAAGGCGTCCTCCAGGGCTCGTCCATAATGGCCCACCGCCCTGAAGCGGAGCAACGGGACGTTGGCCAGCATCAGGGGGAGCGTGAAGGCCGCGGTCGCGAGGTGTCCGACCGCCTGTGCGGAGTCGGTGACCATGCCCCCGATGAAGCGGAAGATCGAGTGGAAGACCCAGCCCAAGGCGCTCGCGAGTCCCGTGCACATCCAGGTGATCCCGCGGACCACGTAGATCGCGAGCCAGACGCCGGCGACGGGGAGCATGAGCGCGATCCCGATGGCCAGGGCGAAGAGGAGGATGGCAGAGAGGGTCATGGGGCGGTCGGTCGGAGGGCTTCAGGGGTCGCCTCAGCGATCCTCCCCGTGGACGTCCTGGGCCGTGCGTCGGGCCATGATGCGGGCGTAGATCTCGGCGATGGACTCGTCGAAGGACGCGTCCTCCGTCTTGTTGGGGGAGCGCTCGATGCCGTTTCGCTCCAGTTCCGCGATCTCCTCTTCGGTGAACGAGAAGGTGGCGAAGACCTCCGCGAGCAGCTCCTGGAGGCGGCTCCTGGATCGGGCCAGCCGCCGACTGACGGTGGGCTCGCTCGTCCCGAGCGCCGCGGCCACGTCCCGGCCGCTGCGCCCCTCGAGCGTCCTCATCCGGAAGGTCTCGAAGTCCATCAGGTCGCATTCTCGCTCCAGTCGCCGCAGCGCGGCCTCCACCTTGGCGTCGAAGACCTCGAGCTCGTAGGCGGCGTCGGGGCGTAGATCCCCGGAGTCGGGCTCGCGCATCCCTTCCGCGTCCAGGGCGAGGGGGCGCACGCCGGAGCCTCGCTTCAGGGCGCCGCGCCGGTCCATCTCGTCGCTGAGGGTGTACTTGGCGATGGCCAGGAGCCAGGTGGAGAAGCGAGCGCCGCGGTTGGGATCATGCTGGTCGATGGCCTTGGAGAGGGCGACCATGGTGTCCTGGGAGAGGTCCTGGACGGTCTCGAAGCCGATCCGGCCGCGGCCCCAGCGGGCGAGCTGGGCCCGGAGGACCGGACCGAAGATCTCCCAGAGTTCGAACCAGGCGTCCCCGTCCCGGGAGCGGAGTCGGCCGATGAAGCCAGTGGTGAGGTCGTGCAAGGGGCTGCGAAGTGGATGAGGCGGGGGGGCAGGAGCGGGCCGGAGGCGCCCTCTTCTACGCCTCCAGCCCTATTCCATTCCATCCGAGCGCCAGGGACCAGCAAATCGCCCCGGGCCCGCGGATTCGTGAAACGGCGGCCACGCAATGGCCAACAAGGTCGTGCAGGCGCCGCATCCGTGCCGCCTGACCTCCTGCGCCAGGCGGCGCATTGACCCAAATCCCCGGACCTCTCCTCATGCGATTCGTCTTCAAGACCCTCTTCCGCACCGCCGTCATCGGTACCGCGCTCGCTGCGGCCGTCGTCGGCGGAACTGCCATGCTCGTTGGACCCGAGCGCGTTGGCGCCATGGCCGATCAGGTCCAGGGCCAGCTCAAGCTGCACTTCGACCACAACATCGATGACCCCGTGGTCATGCGGCGCCAGATCGCCGAGGTGGCCAAGGAGTACCCCGAGCGCATCCGCGCGGTGAGGGGAGATCTCCGGACCCTCCAGGAGGAGGTCGCGCGACTGGAGCGTGAGCGCGCCGTGTCCAAGCGGGTCGTGGCGCTCGTGGATCAGGACCTCGCCGCCCTGGTCCCCGCCCTCCAGGAGGTCAGCCAGGCCGACGGCCCGCGGGCCCAGCTCGCCGCGGTCCAGGTCGGCTCGGAGGTCCTCAGCTACCGCCGCGCCACCGCGAAGGTCCGGGAGATCGAGCGGACCCGGAGCGCCCACGAGGCCCGCGCCGCGGACGCGGCCCACAACCTCAAGTACCTGCGGACCCAGGAGGAGCGCTTCGTCGAGCTGCTGGACCAGCTCGAGGCCGAGCACGCCCAGTTCCAAGCGCAGCTCGTTCAGCTCAACAACGAGGTGGAGTCCATCGCCCGCAACGAGCGCCTGATCGAGATGCTCGGGCAGCGGCAGCGGACCCTGGACGAGGCCGGCCGCTATGACGCCGTCAGCTTCGACCACATCACCGGGACCCTCGAGCGCAAGCGCGCCGAGCAGGAGGCCGAGCTCGACCAGCTCGCCGCCGGTGCCCGGGCCCTCGACTACGTCGAGATCGCCTCCTCCCAGATCCGGAGTGAGGTGCGAGAGGCGCCGCTGATGGAGGAGCTCTCCTCGGAGGAGGCTCTCTCCTACGAGCTCGCCCCGGCGGGTTACAGCAACCGCTGAGCGATGCGGACGGGCCGGCGAGCCCGGTCTGCAGTCGCCACCAACGAAGTGAGCCCGGCCGTCTCGACGGCCGGGCTCTTTGTTGGTTTCGGGAACACGCACGCGGGTACGCACCCGTCGGGCATACGCCTAGCGGCGCGCTCCCTTGGTAACGTCACTCATCATTCTGATCACCTCCAGTTGCAAAACCATCCCGGCCCCGCTGTGACGATGCGGGGGTGGGGCTCCAGTGATGGCCCGGGCGTCCCGGGGCCTGATACCCCCATGATGGACCCCTGGAGGAGCAGATTCAAACGGTCCCAATGAACGAGGCCCCGCGATGCACCTGGGGGTGCGACGCGGGGCCTCGTTCCTGGATCCCGCCCCAGGGCGGGACGGTGATCCTCAGGTCGGGGGTGGGATCACTCCTGCCAGGAGAGTCCCAGGGCAGCGACCTCGGGGACGAGCCCGGTGGCCGCGTTGCTGATGAACGACATCCGGACCTGCACGAAGCGGGCGCCGGTGATGTCGGCCACGTCGGTCTTCCAGCCGTCGTCGTTGTTCAGGAAGCCCGTCAGCCCGTTCTGGTCCGCGACCTCGTAGCTGAAGGAGCCGTCCCAGCAGGAGGCGTTGCCCCGCAGCTCGATGGTGGGGTCCTCCGCGATGCTCGGCGTGTAGTTGATCGGCTTGGTCTCGTAGAAGTCGCCGTAGGCGTCCTGGCGGCTGGCGTCCTCGCCGGCAATGGCGATGATCGTGACCGCGCCGCGGAAGGCGAAGTCCACGCTCGTCCCCTGGGGCTGGACCTCGGGGAAGATCACCGGCTGAGCGAAGCTCGGGGCCGAGAAGGCGCCGATCCCCAGCGGGTCGAGGGCCTCATAGAAGAGCGAGTGCGCCCGGCTCACCCGGACCACCAGGTCCAGGGCGCCGAAGTAGAGGGCGTTGTCCACCCCGGGAAGCGGCGCGCCCGCGGGCATCGACGTCGGGTCGAAGCCGCCGTTGGCGAGGCTCTCGGAGTCGGGGTTCACCGTGAAGAGCTGGCCGCTCTCGTCGCGCCCGCCCGCGGAGTAGGCGCGGAAGCCGGGGAGCGTCGAGGTGTGGGCGAGCTGGTGGGCGAAGATGTTGCTCGTGGTGGCGTTCCCGGTGGGGTAGCAGCGGAACTCGACCAGCAGGGGCAGCCCGACGGTGCGGATCTCCTCCACCAGGTAGAAGGGGTTGGCGTCCCCCGGCTGGTTGCAGTCGGGCCCCATCATGGTCTCGAGCTCCGCGAGGGGCTGGACACCGGTGATCTGCGCCTGACGGAAGAGCGGCGCGCCGCCCCCGTTGAAGCCACCGCGGGCACGGATGCCCGTGTCACGCCAGGTGTAGTACTTCTTCTGGCTGTCCGGGATGCCCTGGTTCATGGGCGTCGGGATGAGCGACGTGCCGTCGGCTGCGATCGTCTGATCACCGGGGTTGATCGTGTAGCCGTTGGCGCGGGGGTGGACCTCCCGGAGCGGGTCGGCGGAGCCGTCCACCACGTTGGCGTCGAAGGTGTTGCCGATGCCCGAGTTGGGGATGATGAGGTTGCCCGTGAGCGGGTCGATCAACTCGTCGGGGAGGTTGATGGCGTGGGCCATCGACATCTGGAACTCCGGGTAGCTCTCGAAGACCGGGTTGCCGCCGAGGGGGCTCAGGGAGACGCCCTCCACGTCCAGGTTGAGCTGGGCGAAGTTGAGGTCCTGCGCGACGTCGTTGTCCCGGGTGAACGGGAGGTCATCACCGAAGTCGATGTAGCGCCAGAGGATTTGGGTCCGCGCGCCGTAGGGGCTGAGCGGCAGGGTGGTGCCGACGCCGGGCTGCATGGCGGCGACGACCTCGTTGTTCTGGCTGCAGACCACCTGCGTGCGGACCACGGGGCGGCCACGGACGCGGCCGCGATCCAGGTCGAAGACGATCTGGCCGAACCACTCCGGCTTCTCGAAGGTGTCGATGACGTTCGGGGAGAGCGGGTCACCGAAGGGGGCCTCTTCGTCCGTGGACTCGAAGCGCACCACGCGGCCGCCGGTGGGAGCGTCGGGGGCTGCGGCGTCCAGCTCGATCTCGATCAGCGAGAGCAGGCCGGTGACCGGGTTGCCCGCGAGGTCCTTGGGGGTGCGATCGCCGCCGGGGAACTCGAGGAAGTACGACTCGGCGTCGCCCTGCTCGTGGGCGAGGGGCAGCTCGGGCTCGAAGCGGAACTCCTGGAGGGAGGTGCTGTTCCGCACCACGCCGGGGATGAACTCACCCGCGGGCGTCGGCGTCTGAGCGAGGGGGTCGTTCGGGTCGCTCCGGAGCAGTCGGAAGGACTCGTAGGGCTCGAAGAGGTTCGGGTCGATGGCCTCGCTGAAGCGGAACCGGTACGTGGCGCCGGGGGCCACGTTGGTGACGGGCGCGTTGGCGTCAGGGGCGGCCGGGGAGATGCTGACGAAGCACTGGGAGCGGGACGCGTCCTCGGCCGGGATGAAGGGGACGACGTACTGGATCGGACCCAGGACGGTCTCGAACTGCAGGGGGTCGAACGCCTGCGGGAACGCGACCAGGCGCACCTGGACGTTCTGGGCGAGGCCGCCGGAGGAGACGGACGTGTTGTTGAGGACCTCGGCAAAGTACGGGCCCTGGCTGATCAGGTCGCCCTGGGCCGGCGCCTGGGCGCAGGTGGTCGAGAGGAACTGGACCCGGGGGAGGTTGAAGACCAGGGGGTCGGGGCCCGGGACGGCGGTCGGCGTGTCCAGCAGGACGGCGGACAGGCTGCCGAGCAGGGTGGGATCGGTCTCGTCGGGCAGGAAGCCGTTCGAGGGGTCGTTGGTGATCGCCGTCTCGCCCCCGGAGCGGAACGCGCGGACGACCTCACGACCCGGCGAGCCGAAGTCGAAGGTGCCGTTGGCGACGCTGGTGATGGGGTGCTCGGTGGGGTTCTGGAGCAGCGGCTGCTGCTGGCCAGGGAGCAGGGTGGTCGGGAACCGCACCTCGACGTTGGCGAGGTTGGCCTCGTTGCTCGCGGGGAAGCCGATGGTGTTCACGGCGACCGTCGGGTCGCTGTTGAACGACTCGATCTCGCTCACGGCGGCGTCGACGATGAGACGGGTGGAGTAGAACTCGAGCCCCGGCTGGCCGTCGTGCTCGGCGAGCCCGCCGTAGTTGGGGTCGGGGAAGACTCGCGCCTCGAAGGGAATGATCGTGGGCTCACCCACCAGCAGGCGGACCGACTGGGAGTTGATGCTGGCGGGGTCGATCAGGTCGTCGAAGACCACGACGATCGTCGCGTTCCGCGGGACCATGGAGTACGTGCCCGCGCCCACGAACCCGTTGTCGGCGATGGGACGGACGCCGGACTCGGCCAGGCTCAGGAGGCTGAGGAACTGGTCTCGGCCGCCGTTGGGCGTCTCATCCGCGAAGTTCCGGTAGATGACCAGGGTCTGCTTCCCGGTGACCGGGTTGGTCTCGAGCTGGTAGTCGGGGAGGGGCCAGCCGCTCTCGGACTTGGGGTTGACGACGAACTCCTCGAAGACGGTGGTGCGCTGGGTGAGCCCGGCGTCCTCGAAGGCCACGATGTCCACGAGGCGCCCGTAGTACTGGCGCGTGATCCGGACCTGGGTCGCCTCCCCGTTGAAGTTGTCGTCGACCAGGTAGAAGTCGCCGTCCGGCTTGGTCTCAAGCGTTCCAGCGGGGGTGGTCTGCTGGTCGGGCGAGTTCGTCGAGTTGCAGCCCGCGAAGGCCAGGACGGCGACCGTGGTGACCGCCTGGGTCAGGCGGAGGGGGGTCACAGGCTGGAAGCGGGGGAGGGGGGTCCGTGCAGTCATCGAAGATCGAGATCGGATTGAGGGGGGCGCTGGGACCGTCACCGGGGCCATTGGAGGGCGGTCGGCCTTCCATCGAGGAGGGCTGGATCAGGTTCAGACGCGTACGCCACGCATCAGCAAACCCCGTTCCTGAAGGAACCGGGGCCGCTGGGACGGGTGGCCGCGCTTAGAGGTTAGGTGCAGGACCCAGCGGAGGCAACGCCGAGAGCCTGGACTCCCGCCGGGAAAAGGCGCTCCGGGGCCTCGGGGCGCACGTGGCCGTGCGGATTCGCACAATCGGACGCTCGGGGCCGGGCCCCGGGGGGCGCTCTTCCGGGAGCGGGTCTTCGTGGGGGGCGACCGGCAGCGCAGAATGGACGGCCCATGGAGCCGGCCCATCACCCTCCTGGCGGGTTCCTCTCCGCCGTGGCTCTCGCCGGAGTCGTCGCGCTCGCCGCCATCGGGCTCCTGGCGCTCGCTCCGCCTGCGGGGAGCCTGGATGATGTGTTCGTGGTGCTCACCGAGGCGCGGGCGGCGTTTGAACCCGGAGCGGCCAGCGCCGGCCCGTCCGCACCGGTGGAATCCTGCACGAGCCCGGCGGATGTCCTGCTGAAGACGATGCTCCTCGCGGCTTCGGACGGGCATGATCCGCTGCGGGCCGCGGGGTGGCTCGCCCTCCTGGAGGTCCTGATCTTCGTGGGGCTGAGCGTGGGACTCGTGGCCCGATGGGTCCCGGACATGCGCCTGCGCGCGGTCTGTGCGGTGGGGCTCGTGGGGTCGCCCGGGGTCCTGGAGAGCGCCTCCTATCGGCTCGAAGGGCCCCTCTTCGCCCTCGTGTGGATGCTGGTGGTGGCCGCGGCCATGGATCGGGCGCCCCGCCGGGCGATCGCTGGGGGCGCCGCACTGGCCTGGGTCCGGCCGGAGGGCATGCTCCTGGGCCTGGCAGCCACCTGGCTGGCCCTCGGAGCGAGCGGGAAGGGGGCGATCCGATGGCGCCTGGCGGGCTCGGCCCTCGTGCTCGTTCCCGTCAGTTTGTACCGGTGGCTGCGCTTCCAGGATTGGGTCCCGAACACCTACCGAGCCAAGCGCTCGGACGACCTGCTCCAGGAGTGGATGGACGGGAGCGTCTATGTGGCGGACCTGCTCCTGAGTCCCGGCGGGCTGGCCCTGGTCCTGCTGGCGCTGCTGGTGGGGCGACGAGCCAAGGAGGAGCGGGCGGGCGGCGCCGATGGCGGCTTCTGGCCCTGCACGACGGCGCTGGGGCTCGCCGGGTTCGCGCTGGCGGTGGTCGTGGCCTCCGGTGGCGATAGCTATTCGGGGGCCCGGCTCGCGCTTCCGATCGGCATCCCCCTCTGGCTCGGCTTCGCCCGCGCGGGGAGCGGCCAAGGGCGGCGGTGGATGGCGGGGGTGGTGGCGGTGGCGCTCCAGATGCTCTCCCTGGTCGGGCTCGGCTCGACCGGCGCGCCGGTCCTGGAGAGGCTGGAGGGAGCGGTGGCCGGCCCGGCGGGTCTGGAGGTGTTCCATCCGGAGGTGCGCGCGCTCGAGGCAGCGGAGGAAGCGCTGGGGGGCGAGGTGCTGGCACACCGTCACCTGCAGCGCGTGAGGTGGTTCTGTCCGGAGGTCCGGGTGCTCGACCTCACCGGCCTGACAGACCGCGAGGTCGCGAGGACCCCGGCTCCAGGTCAGGTCAAGTTCGGCCGGGACGCCGTGCAGCTCGCGCTGGAGCGGCGGGTCGGGGCGCTGCACCTCGACCCCGTGGGCGTTCGACCCGCGCCCCTGTCGAGCGCCGACCTGGTGCCCTCGCTATCGGATCCGCGGGTGGCGTCCCGGTACGCGGGGCCCCCCTTCCTGTCCCGTGAGCTCGCCGAGGACCTGGACGCGGCGTACCTGGGCGCGAGCTATCCCGTCCCCGGCGGTCACGTGAACCTTCTTGTGCGGAGGGACCTCGCGGCGCGCTTCGAGCGTGCGGGCTTCGTGCTGGGCTCGGGCGCCTCGAAGGGGCGCTAGCCGCCGCCGTAGATCGTCTCCGCCGCCCACTCCAGGGCCTCCTGGAGGCCCGGTAGCGAGACGAACTCGGGCCTCCTCGCCAGCTCCTGCGCCTGGCTCAGGTACTGCCGCGCGGCGCGGGTCGTGCCCGTCTGCTGGAATGCGACGGCCTGCATGGCGAGGGTGAGGGGGTGTACGCCTTGCACGCCGCTCGATCGCTCGAACTCATCGAGGAGTGAGAGCATCCGTGAGAACTCCCCCGTGCGCGTGGCGAGGACGAGTCGGGTCTCCAGGAGGCTCCGGTTGCCCGGGAAGTACGGTGCGATGAGCTCCGCGGACTGGCGCGCAGAGCGGTAGGTGTCCAGGGGGAGCCCGCCCTGTCGGCGGACGGCGTCCGCGCGGTTCAGCAGCTCCTCGGCGAGTGCGGTTCGGGCGCGCTGGGTGGCGTCGGCGAGCTGGTTCTGCCCCGTGAGGGCCTCGAACCGTTGGAACCGCTCGTTGAGCAGGTCGGTCGATCGGCCGAGGTCCCCGCGGCGTTGGAAGCCCGCCGCGCAGCGCGCCAGGGTGTCGAGGTACTCGGTGGCATCGGGAGAGAAGCGAGTGCGTGCGACCTCCACCTCGCGTTCCAGGGTCGCTCGGGCGGCGCTGTCGCTCGCGAGTGAGGGCTCCTGGGCGTAGACGCGGTTCAGGGCGGAGAGCGTGTCGAAGAGCAGTCCGATCGGGGGAGCCGCGGTGCGGTCGAGCGAATCGAGCGCGACGTCGAGCGGTAGGGATGCCTCCTCCGCGAGGCCCACGCTCGCGAGCCAGGTGGCGTACTCCACGTAGCGGCTCACGAGGAAGACGCTGTCCTCGGCGTATCGGCGCCCGTACTGCTCCATGAGGCGGTCGAAGACGAGCCGGGTGCGGTCCACGTCGCCGTTGCGCTGGGCGAGGGCGACGAGCTTCTCGAGGGCCTCGATGCGCAGGCTCCCGTCACCCACCTCCGCTGTGGCGGCGATCTGGTCGGCCTCCTCGAGGAGGGCCATGGCAGCCTCGCGGTCGCCGGAGTCCTCGAGGATCTCGGCCAACTCCAGGCGAGCCTGGTGCAGGACATAGGAGGGCTGACGCTCCAGGCTGCGTTCGAGGTCGAGGGCGGCCAGCAGCTCCTGCCGGGCTTGCATTCGGTCTCCGCGTCGCGCCTGGAGGAGACCCAGCTCTCCCTGCTGCCTCGCGGCCTGGATGGAGGCGACTCCGTGGATGGACCGTGCCGCGAGGAACGCCGCCGTCCGGGCCTCCAGGGCCGCCTCCAGCTGACCCGCGCTGACCAGGCGGTCCGCGAGGGTGCCAAGGGCGTCGATCCGGATGGCGTCGCCAGAGCCGAAGGCGCGGGTGACCATCCGGTCGAGTTCAGCGGTCTGCATCTCGCGGATCGCGTCCCGTTCGGCGCCGAGGTCGGTCTCGTAGCGCGTGGCCGAGAAGATCTCCCGGAGCACGGCGGCCTGGTCCCGGCGTGCGCTCAAGGACTGGAAGGCCACCGTGAGGCCGGCGACCACTGCGCTGAACACCGCCGCGCTCGCGACCGCGGCGACCCGGTGGCGGCGGAGGAACTTCGTGGCGCGATAGATCGCGGACGGTGAGGCCGCCTCGATGGGTCGGTTGGTCAGCAGCCGCTCGAGGTCGCGGGCGAAGGCCGCAGCGGATTCGTAGCGCCGGTCCCGTTCGGGGGAGAGGGCGCAGTGGAGGATGTTCTCCAGGTCACCTCGCAGCTGCCTCCGGAGCTCGGCCGGTGTGCAGCGGCGCAGCCGGCCGCGCTCGGCTGCGGCGGTGCTGGAGGGGTCGATCCTCGAGGCCATCGGGGCCGGCGTGGTCTCCGCGAGGAAGGTCGCGATGTCTCCCCCGCTGACGTGCTCGCGGAGCTCGTCGGCGGAGAAGGGCGTCTCGCCCGCGAGGACCTCGTGGAGGACCA
>CAZEFP010000071.1:0-10167 GCA_964511565.1 uncultured Planctomycetaceae bacterium | reverse complement strand
CAAATCAAGATGGACGAGGCAACGTTCGCCTCTATGATCGAGCGCGGCGAGATCACCGACGCCCTCTCCGAGGTCGTGGGGCGTTCCTCGGGGATCGAGCTCCGAGCCCACGACGCGGCGGACGTCCTGAGGCAGACCAGCACGACGCTGCTCGAGCGGCTCGTGGCCCGGCTGGAGTCCGCCAAGGAGAGCGGGGCAGCCTCCAGCCTCCAGGCCGCCCTCACGGGGCGCGTCAACACGAGCGCCATCGACGGCGCGTTGGCCCGCGTGCTGCTGCACCAACAGGTCTCGTGGTCGGGGGGCTCACGCCAGGCGACGGCATACCTCGACTCGCTGCTCAGCGGGGCGTTGCGGTCTCCGCAGGAGGTGGCAGCGGCCTTGATCGCGGAGTCGGGGGCAGCGGACAACGCGCTCCGGGAGGTCATCGGGCGCCACCTGGCCGCCCGAGAATTCGAGCACGCATGGAACGTGGCTCGCCGGGAATTCGGTGACCCGCCGGCCTTCGGTTTCGCTGTGCCACAGGGAGAGGAGGGCTTCGCGACCGTTCAGGTGGTGGGGGACCAGCAGGGAGGACGTGGGGGAGGCGAGGCGCGGAAGGCCGAGTCCTGCCACGTCACCGTCGGGGTCGAATTCAGCGGGCTTGGGCCCGTGCGCGCGGACCTCGCCGTTCGTGATGATCAGGTCGCGCTGCGGCTCGTCGTGGCCCGCCCGGACGTCGCCAGGGAGATCCGCTTCCGCGCGAAGGAGCTCGAGTCGTCCCTCGCCCTCGAGGGGCGCCGCGTCCTCCTCGCCGTCGCGGATGGCACCGAGGCCGAGGCGCGGGTGGACGCACGCCGTGTGGGGCTGAAGCCCGAGGACCACGTCATGGACCTGGAAGGATGAGGGACCCCGAGAAGAAGCTCTCCGAGGTCGTCGCGCTCCGGTACGACCGTGAGGAGGACCAGCGCGCCCCCTCGGTCGTCGCCAGGGGCCGGGGAGAGATCGCGGATCGAATCCTCGAGACCGCGGTCCAGGCGGGTGTGCCGATTCGCGAGGACAAGGACCTCCTCGAGCTGCTCTCCCTCGTCGAACTCGGAGAGGAGATTCCGGTCGAGGTCTTCGGCGCGGTCGCCCAGCTGATCTCCTTCCTCTGGCAGATCAATGAGGAGCGCACCGCGGATGGGTCAGGGGCCCACCAGGGCGCGCCAGGACGCCGGGAGTGACACGGAGGGGGGCTCGCCCCTCCGCTGGGGCTGGCCGCGTCCTAAGATCCTCCCCGTGAAGCCCCTCCTCGCCCTCTCCGTCGGCGACCCCTCCGGGATCGGTCCGGAGATCGCTCCCCTCTCCGTCGCCGCCGTGCGCGAGGAGGCGCGTGTGATCGTCCTCGGACACGGGGCCGTGCGCCCAGACTGGATCCCGGAGATCGACGCCCCCGCCTCGCTCGGGTCGGACGGGGTCGGCTGGATCGACACCGGCGGCCCCGCGCGATGGGAGCTCGGCGAGGTGCAGGCGAGCTGCGGCGCCGCGGCCCTTGGCGCCCTCCGGCGAGGCCATGAGATCGCGCTGGCGGGGGAGGTCGACGCTCTCGTCACTGGACCGGTGAACAAGGCCGCCATGCACGCAGCGGGGGAGCAGGTCGAGGGCCAAACGGAGCTGCTCAGCCGTTGGTCCGGGGCGGAGCGCTACGAGATGATGGGCTTCGCCGGGAGCCTCCGGGTGATGCTGGCGACGCGCCACGTCTCTCTCCGGACGGCGCTGGATCGGCTCACCACCGAGCACGTCCTCGACCGCCTCCTGTTCCTGGGGACGGCGCTGCGCTCCATCGGGTTGGTGGACCCGCTGGTGGCCGTGGCGGGCCTGAACCCGCACGCGGGGGAAGGTGGGCTGTTCGGGCGAGAGGAGATCGAGGTCCTCACGCCCGCGATCGAACAGGCCCGTGCGGCGGGGATGAACGTGGTGGGCCCGGTCGCGCCGGACTCGGTCTTCGTCCGCGGGCTCAGGGGTGAGCTTGACGCCGTGCTGGCTCTCTACCACGACCAGGCCTTCATCCCTCTCAAGCTGGCCGGGGCCCATTCCGGGGTGACGTTCATTCCGGGACTGCCCTACCGGCGTTTCAGTCCGATGCACGGCACCGCCTTCGATATCGTCGGCAAGAGGCGCCCTGACGGGCAACCTGTCGCAGACCCAGGGAATCTCACGGAAGCTCTCCGTGTGGCGTCGAGGATCACCCGCCGGATAGCCGAGTAGACTCTTGGGGGCCCCGCTCGCCGTTGCGTGCCCGGTTGCCCTTCCCCGGAATCATGATTCAGCGTCAGAAGAAGAAGATCGTTCTCTACCAGCCCAAGCAGGTGGACGACAGCCTCGGAGTCGAGTCGAGCAAGGACATGCTCCCGCTCGAGTTGATGACGATCGCGGCGTTCCCGCTGCAGGACGGCTTCGACGTCAAGATCGTGGACGGGAGCCTCTACAGCGGCACCGAGGGCCACGAGCGCTTCATCCAGGAGGCCGAGGGCGCGCTCCTGGTGGGGACCACGGCGATCCTCGGCTACATGGTCACGGACGGGTGGCTCGCCATGAAGGCGCTCAAGGAGCGTCTCCCCGACATGCCCGCGGTCATCGGCGGTTGGTTCGCCAGCGTGAAGCCGGACCTGATGCTCGAGACCGGGCTCTACGAGTGCGTGGTCATCGGCCAGGGCGAGCTCGTCTTCCGCGATGTGGTCAACGCCATCGACAGCGGTGAGTCGCTGGAGTCCATCGAGGGCATCGCCTTCATGAAGGACGGCGAGGTCATCCGCACGCCTCGCCGCTCCGTGGCCGGGTGGGACCAGGTCCCGAACGTCCCCTGGCACCTGATCGATCCGGAGCCGTACCGCGATCACCAGATGCGGGCCGACTCCGCCAAGGACGTGCTGCGCATGCCGACCCCGCCGTGGATCGGGCAGCGCAAGCCGTACTTCGGGATCACCTACTTCTCGAGCTACGGCTGCCCCGAGCCCTGCGGCTTCTGCTGCAGCCCCGAGATCAGCATGCGCCGGTGGAAGTGCATGCCCGCCGACCGGATGCTCGACGACATCGAGGAGCTCCACGACCGCTGGGGCTTCGACTCGATCCGCTTCCACGACGCGAACTTCGGCGTGATGCAGAAGCGGACCCGCGCATTCGCCGAGGGACTGCTCAACCGGGATCTTCGGATCGGTTGGAACTCGTTCATCGAGACGCACTCGATCCTCAACTACAAGCCGGACACCCTCGACATGATGGCCGAGTCCGGCATGTACGTCGCGGAGATCGGCGCGGAGGCCGGGCTGGACGAGATGATGCAGCGCATCGGGAAGCCCATCAAAGGGGACGACAACATCGCGGCTGCGGTCGAGATGGACCGTCGCGGGGTCCAGGGCTCCATCACCTACATCATCGGATACCCCGGCGAGAGCGAGGAGTCGATGATGGCGACCATCGACCAGTGCCGCCGGCTGCACAACGCGGCGCCCCTGGCGCGCCCGAACGTGTGGCCCTACCGCCCGATCCCCGGGACGGTCATGTGGGACGAGGCGGTCGCCCTCGGCTACAAGGGGCCCACGACCATCCCCGAGTGGGGGTCGATCGGCGAGTATCACCTCGAGGAGACCTGGCCGGGCAACATCCCGCCCAGGGTCGCCAAGGCGAGGATGATGTATCAGCACCATGCGACGCTCAGCTACGGCCTCGCCCGGGGCAAGGTCGGCTGGTGGGAGCGGCGCGCCCAGCGCCGGCTCGAGGACGGGAGCTACGCGAACGCCAGGCTGGAGGCCAAGGCCTTCGGCGCGTACAGCAAGCTCTCACGCCGGCTCTTCGGTGGCGTCGACACGGTCCGGAGCTGGGTCGACCCCGGGCACAAGACCGGGACGAGCGGCAACGACGCCTCGCGCGCCTCGGTGTCCATGACGGACGCGACGAAGGGCTGACCTCCGCCGCCCCCTCAGGTGGGGGGAGGCAGGTGCTCCGCCATGACCTCCTGGAGGAGCGGGAGGCGCACCGGCTTCTCGAGGAATCCGTTCATGCCCGAGCCGAGCGCGTCCTGGCGGTCGTGCTCGAAGGCCCCGGCCGTGAAGGCCACGATGGGGAGGTCGCGCCACGCCACGTCGAGCTGCCGGATCTTCCGGGTCGCCTCGGTCCCCGCCATGATCGGCATCATGAGGTCCATCAGCACGAGGTCGTAGGGCGACTCGGCGACCGCGTTCACGGCGGCCCGGCCGTCGGAGACCACCTCCGCTTCGGCGCCGAGCTTCTCCACGAGCCGGCGCGCGATGACCTGGTTCATCTGGTTGTCTTCCACGATGAGGATCCGGCAGCCCTGGAACCGTCCGGGCTCGGCGGGAACCGCGGCGGACGCCACCTCCGCGGGAGCGGGGATGGTGCCGGGCGTCACGGGCTTGGACTCGAAGGTGAAGGCGAAGGTGCTCCCGCCCGGGCTACTGCTGACCAGCTCCAGCGCGCCTCCCATGGCGCGAGCGAGCTCGCCGGAGATGGCCAGTCCAAGACCGGTCCCGCCGAACTCACGGGTGACGGAGTCGTCGGCCTGGGTGAATGGGTCGAAGAGGAAGGGCTGCGCCGCCTCGGCGATTCCGATGCCGGTGTCGGAGATCGAGATGCGCGCTCCGTCCTCACCCAGGGGCTCGAGGACCAGCCGGATGCCGCCCTCGGTGGTGAACTTCACCGCGTTCCCGAGGAGGTTGGCGATGACCTGCCCGATCCTCCGCTCGTCACCTGACCGCGGCGCCTCGAACGCGTCTCCGCAGTCGATCTCGAACTGGAGGCCCTTGGCCAACGCCTTCGCGCGGAACTGATTGGCGACCCTCTGGACGGTCTCGGGCAAGGACATGGGCTTCAGGTCGAGCTCCGCGCCGCTGGCCTCCATCTTCGAGAGGTCGAGGATGTCATTCACGAGGGCCAGGAGCGCCTGGCCGCAGGAGTCCATCGTCACGATCTGCTCGCGCTGCTCATCCGTTAGATCGGTCGTCCTCAGCAGGTCGATCATCGCGCCGAACCCGTTCAGGGGCGTTCGAATCTCGTGGCTCATCACCGCGAGAAAGCGCTCCTTCGCGCGGACGGCCGCGTGCGCATCGTTGAGCGCGGCGCTGAGCTCCTTTCCCAGCTCGCGGGCGTCCTTGAGGGCCGTCTTGCTCGCCTGCATCGCCAGCAGGAGATCGGGCGTGGCGTCGCTTGGAGGGAAGTCCCCGAGGGTGAGCTTCTGGGCGGCGACCTCGCTGACGCTGTGGAGGACAGGTGAGCCGAAGAAGGCGAGCTGGCCCAGGCTCTCGAGGGGGACGATGCTGCCCTTGATCTGCAGATTGGTCTCGCGGTGACGCAGCACGACGGCAACGCCGGGGGACGGCTCGATCTCGGCCAAGCTCTGGATCTCCCGGGGGCGGAGCACCTCGAACACCCTGTCGGCGGGCTCTCCCACGGCGACCGCCTTCCTGCGGCTCAGCACGTCGCCCACGACCACGACCCGGAGTTCGTGATCGAGGACGAAGCTGAAGGGGAACGAGGAGGCGAATCTCTCGTTGGAGAGCGAGACCGAGGAGTCGCTCATGACGCCGCGGCGCTCTCCCGGATCCTGAACTGGCAATGACCGGGGACGCTGACGTCGAGGAGCTCGACGTTGACCGAGGTGTCGAAGCGCTTGGCGAGTCCCTTGACGAGGCCGATGACCATGGGAGCGAGCCCCTCCCGCTCGGAGTAGTAGTGGAGCACGCTGGAGCCATCCTCGAGGGACTCGCGCTTGAAGCTCGGCGGGACCAGCCCGGGCATCGCGTGGCCGATGCGCTCGTGCATGGCGTCGAGGTTGTCGAGGAACTCGTTGAGCGATCCGCCCATCATGGCCACGAGGTCGCCGTAGCCCTCCTCGATGGTGTAGACCGTCCAGTACTCGCCGAACGCCTCGAGGACGGCCTCCGCGGGGAGCTCCAGGGTCTCGGACGCGGCGCCGACGAGCTTGTAGGTGATGTCGTCGTCGTAGAGGTCCATGGCGACGAAGCCGCCGGGCTCGACCTCCGCTCGTTCGCAGATGGTGAGCCAGGCACTATCTCCAAAGCGGCTCCGCACGAGGCCTTCAACGGCGCGATTGACTAGTCCGTACATGGGGGCATTGGGTAAGAGTCGTCGGGGTCTGGGAGTACATGAGACCCCGGATCTCCGTCTCCGTCTACCACCCGGTCTGGACGGCTCCGGAATACGCGGAGGCGTGCGTCCTCGACGCGGTCGACCTCAGAGGTCGACCTCCGTCGCTTCCTCGGCACGCTCCATGATGAAGCGGAATCGGGCAGAGGGGTCCTTGCCCATGAGGTCGCTCATGACCCGATCCGTCTCGAGCCCGTCCGCGATCTCAACCCGGAGCAGGCGACGCTGTTTGGGGTCGAGCGTCGTCTCCCAGAGCGTTCGGGGCATCATCTCACCGAGTCCCTTGAAGCGGGTGATCGACGGCGCCGAGCGCCCGCCACCGTGCTCGGCGATGATCCGGTCGCGGTCTGCCTCGTCGGCGGCCCACCAGGTCTCCTTCGCGATGTCCACGCGGTAGAGCGGCGGGACCGCGATGAAAAGGCGCCCCGCCGAGATCAGTCCCGGAAGGTGGCGATAGAAGAACGTCAGCAGGAGCGTCGTGATGTGATGGCCGTCGGAGTCGGCGTCCGCCAGCA
The DNA here is from genome assembly GCA_964511565.1 of uncultured Planctomycetaceae bacterium. Lineage (GTDB taxonomy): Bacteria > Planctomycetota > UBA1135 > UBA1135 > Saltatorellus. Next base: position 3,511 of record CAZEFP010000071.1, on the reverse strand, counting down.
GGATCACCCGCTGATAGCGGAGCTTGGACAGGTCGAAGTTCGGTCCGATCCCGCAGCCCAGCGCGGTCACCAGGTCCGCCAGCTCCTTGTTGTCGAGCACCTTCTTGAGCCCGGCGTCCTCCGTGTTGAGCACCTTCCCGCGCAGGGGCAGGATGGCCTGTAGCGTGCGGTTCCGGCCCTGCTTGGCGGAGCCGCCGGCCGAGTCACCCTCGACGATGAACAGCTCGGAGTCGTCGCGATTCTTGGTGGAGCAGTCCGAGAGCTTGCCGGGGAGCGTGAGGCGACTCGTGGCTGACTTGCGCGAGACGGAGGCTGAAGCCGCGCGGCTGGCGGCCCTGGCCCGACTGGCGGCGATCACCCGGGTGATGATCTGCTCGGCGGTGGAGCTGTTGGAGTTCAGCCACTTCTCGAGCGCAGGCCGCAAGGCCCCGTCCACCAGGGCCTGGACCTCCGGGTTGTTGAGCCGGTCCTTGGTCTGCCCCTGGAACTGAGGGTCCGCGATGAAGACCGAGAGGATGCCGAGGATCCCCTCGCGGATGTCCTCGTGGGTGATCTTGACCCCGCGTGGGGTGAGCTTGTGGGTCTCGATGTAGTTGCGGACGGCCTTGTTGAGCCCGGCTCGGAACCCGTTCTCGTGGCTGCCAGCTGCGCCGGTCGTGATCCCGTTGACGTAGCTCCGGACGTGCTCGTCCGTGGAGTCCGTCCACTGGAACACCATCTCCACGCGGGCGTCGGGGGTCTCCTTCGCCAGGAAGAACGGCTCGTCGTGGATGGGGGAGGCCGAGCGAGACTTGCCGACGTCCTCGAGGTAGTCGCGGATCCCGTTCTCGTGGCGGAAGACGGTGCGCTTCCCCGCCACCTCGTCCACGAACACCATCTTCACGTTGGAGTGAAGGAACGCGGCGGTCTCGAGCCGTTGCTGGAGGGTCTCGGGGTTGAAGGTGGTCTTGGGGAAGATCTTCGGGTCGGGGGTGAACGTGATCGTCGTCCCCGAGCCCCGGACCTCCTTGCCCTTCGCCTTCAGGAGCTTGGTCGCCGCGACACCGCGAGCGAAGTCCATCTTGTACTGGCCCCCGTCCCGACGGACCACGGCGGTCAGCTTCTTGGAGAGGGCGTTGACCACGGAGGCTCCGACGCCGTGGAGGCCGCCGGATGTCTTGTAGTTGCCGTCGCCGTCGTTCTGGAACTTGCCGCCGGCGTGGAGCTCGGTGAGCACGAGCTCGAGGCCCGACTTGCCGGTCTTCTTGTTGCGGTCGACCGGGATGCCGCGCCCGTTGTCGGCGACGGTGACCGTGTCGCCCGACTTGTGGAGGGTCAGCGTGATCTCGCTCGCGTGGCCGTTCATGGCCTCGTCCACGGAGTTGTCCAGCACCTCCCAGACGAGGTGGTGGAGCCCCGCGCTGTTCACGCCGCCGATGTACATACCGGGGCGCTTACGCACGGCCTCCAGCCCCTGGAGGACGGTCAGCTGGTCTGCGGTGTAAGCCTTGGCCATCGTGCTAGAGGTTCGGCGCGCTCACGGGGTCGTGGACGATCTGCTTGATCCGACCATTCTTCTGGATCTCGGTCCCCACCCCTCCGCGGGCGGTGGTGCGGTACTTGACCGTCGAGATGTTCTTCTGGGCCCCGCGGTTGGTCTCCACGGTGAGCAGGTCCCGGTCCCCGCGGCTCGCCTTGAAGCCGAGCAGCGCGTCGTCCTTGGCGACCTTGATGAGGCGGACGCCCTTGCCCGGGCCCCCGAGGTAGTTGACCTCCTCGGCAGGACAGACGATGGCGCGGCAGCGCTCGGTGACCGCGAGGATCGTCTCGCTGCCGTGGACCTTGAGGACGCCGACCACGGACTTGCCCGCGCTCGGCCGCCCGAAGCGGCGACCGGACCGGGTCGAGGGCTCCTGGAACTTGTCGAGGCAGAAGCGCAGCGCGTATCCATCGCTGGTCGCCGCGAACCCATGGACCATGGGGCAGGTGTCGGGCTTCTTGGGGTCCTCCGCGATGCTCCCGCCCAGGGTGCGCGGATCGAAGGAGATGACCGCGACGATGCGTTCGCCGTCCTTGAGCTTGAAGAGCTTCTGGATCGGCTCGCCGAAGCCGGTCGAGGAGGGGAGGTCGGCGAAGCGCGCGGTGTAGCAGGTCCCCGCCGAGGAGAAGAACCCAACGGTCGCCCGGGTCGAGCCCGCCACGCAGGCGAGGACGCTGTCACCGTCTCGGATCCGTGACTTCGAGGGCTCCTTGATCTCCTTCTGCCGCTTCACCCAGCCGTCCCGGGTGACGAGCAGGTGGGTGTCCTCGGCGACGATGAAGTCCTCCTCGGAGTACTCCACCTCTTCCTGGGGGGCCTCGACCAGGGTACGCCGCTTCGCCTCCTTCGACTTGCCGAGCTCCTTGAGCACGTCCTTCAGCTCGTCGCGGACGATGCCCCAGCGGCCGGAGGCCGTGGGGTCGCTGTCGTCGTCCCCCAGGAGGTCTCGGATCTCGCCGGCTCGGGTGCGCTTGGCCTCCAGCTCGTCGAGGACGAGGTTGATCTCCAGCTTGGCGAGCCGGTAGAGCTTCAGCTCGAGGATCGCGTCGGTCTGCTCCTCGTCGAGCTGCTTGTACTTCTTGAGGATCTTCTTGGCCGCGTCGGCCTTGCCGCTCGACGCCCGGATGATCCGGATGATGTCGTCGAGGGCGTCGAAGACGAGGGCGAACCCCTCGAGGATGTGGATGCGCTTCTCGAGGCCCTGGAGCTCGTTCCGAAGCCGCCGCGTGACGACGTCGAGCCGGAAGTGCAGGAAGTGCCAGAGCACCTCCTTGAGGCCCAGCCGTGAGGGCGCGCCCACCTCGGGGTTCTCGGTGGGGACGAGGCAGGTGAGGTTGTAGCTGTAGTTCACCTGCAGGTTCGTGTGCCGGTACAGGTAAGCCAGCACCTTCTGCTCGTCCGCGTCCTTCTTGAGGTCCAGCTCGACCCGGATGTCCTCGGCCGAGAGGTCGCGGACGTCGACGATCAGCGCCATCTTCCGCTGCACGACGATCTGGCCGATCTGCTCCACGAGCGTGGCCTTGTTGACGCCGTAGGGCACGCTCGAGATCACCATCGTCTTGGTGCTGCGCGTCTTGAGCTTGCGGTCGATGGCGCAGGTGCCGCGGATCTTGATGGAGCCGGAGCCGGTCTTGTAGATCTCGCGGAGCTGCTCCCGAGACGCGATGACGTGGCCGCCGGTGGGGAAGTCCGGGCCCTGTACCGCGTCGTTCGCGACCAGCTGATAGTCCTTCACCTCCGGGTCCGCCAGCAGCTTCAGGCAGGCGGAGATCGTCTCCGCCATGTTGTGCGGCGGGATGTTGGTCGCCATGCCCACCGCGATTCCCGCGCCGCCGTTGACGAGCAAGTTCGGGTAGCGGGCGGGGAGGACCACCGGCTCCTCGTTCGTCCCGTCGTAGTTGGGGCGGAAGGGGACCGTGCCGTTCCGGATGTCGTCCAGCAGCGGGAGCGCCGCAGGCGCGAGGCGGCACTCGGTGTACCGGTAGGCCGCGG
>CAZEFP010000070.1:0-10179 GCA_964511565.1 uncultured Planctomycetaceae bacterium | reverse complement strand
AGCGTGGCGCCCCGCTGAGGGCGATCCAGGCGAGGATCGTCAGGGCCGCGACGCCGTTCACCCAGGCGAGCAGGGTCGGCAGGGGCAGCGCATGGCCCACCCCTCGATTCACGACGAGGTACGCCGCGCTGCAGGCACCCGCGAGGATCGCGAGGCTGTCCCCGAGCAGGCTCGCCGTACCCGCGTCCGAGCCCGTGAGGATCCCGGTCCCCGTCAGCGCCACCCCCACTCCCACCACGAGCCTCCAGGAGACGCGGTCTCCGAGGAGCAGACCGAAGAGCCCAGCGAACAGCGTCTGCAGCCCGACGAGGACCGCCCCGTGTGCGACCGAGGTGAGCGTCAGACTCAGGATCCAGAGGGAGAAGTGAGCGCCGAGCAGCGCTCCCGACGCCCAGATACGGCCCCGGGTCCGCCGATCCACGCGGCCCAGCTTCAGTCCGCCGCCTCGAAGGAGCGAGATCAAGGCCCAGGCGAGCGCCGTGATGGCGACCCGTGACGCGGCGACCGTGGCCGGTGGCGCGGGGGCTGCGATGACGATGACGACGGCCGCGCTCGAGAAGACGAGCCAGCTGATGAACAAGCTCGCCCCCAGCTGACGGCGATGGGAGGACCCGGCAATCACGAGGTGATCTTCTCCCCCCTCACGCGGGCGACGATCCAGGGCGACGCAGCGCCCTCCTGGAGTACTCGGCTCATCTCAACGCTCCGGGGAGGCCCCTTCGATGAACTGGATCCCCTGGCGCGCGATCTCCGCGGCCTCGCTCCGGGGCTCGAGGTCGATGACGTCGAGGAAGTGCTGATAGGCGGACGTGGGCCGCTGCATGTTCTTCAGCTGAACCAACCCTGCGCCAAGGTGAGCGTCGGCGGCCATCAGTCCGGTGGGATGGGCCGCGAGGACCCGCCTGAAGGCGGAGAGCGCTGCGCGAGCGTCGCCGGACTCGGACAGCCAGCGGCCCAGGATCAGGACCTCCCGGGGCGACTCGCGGTCGAGGACATGGTCATGGGGCCCGAAGAACGCCTTCGCTGCCTCGTTCATTCTCCCCGCCCTCACCAGCTCAGCGAAGGCCTCCCTGCGCTCCGGTCTCGAGGGCATCCGCCCCGCCTCTCGGTACTCTCGAGGTCGCGACTCCCGTTCACGTCGATCCACCAGGTACGCGGCTCCGAGGCCTGCGAAGAAGCCGCCGATGTGGGCGCCGTAGGCGACCCCCGAGGGTCCCGCGCTCCCCTGCGCGAGCGCGGGGAGGATGTTGCTCAGGATGATGTACCCACCCAGCACCACACGCGCAGGGATCCGGATCACCTGGGCGAAGATGAACAGGAGCACGAACACGTTCACCACGTTCCTGGGGAACAGGAGGAAGTAGAACCCCATCACCCCCGAGATCGCGCCGCTCGCGCCCACGAGGGGCACCTCCGAGTCGGGGGACATGGCCGCGAAGAACAGGGTCGCCGCCGCCCCGGTCCCCAAGTAAGAGAGCAGGTATCCCAGGCGCCCGAGCCGGTGCTCCACGTTGTCCCCGAAGATCCAGAGGAACAGCATGTTCCCGGCGAGGTGGAAGAACCCGCCGTGGAGAAACATCGAGCTGAGGAGGGTCAGGAGCGACGCGTGAGCCGGCCGGAACCCGTACTCGAAGACGAAGACGTCGTAGTTGGTCAGCCCTGGAGCCGCGGCCCCGCGTCCCAGCTCGCGGAGCAGATCCTGGACCGCAGGACTGGAGGGGTCTGCTGGCCCCCCGAGCGCCACGGCCGCCAAGAGATAGACCGCGACGTTGACGGCGATCAGGGCCCAGGTGACCAGGGCTCGGCCAGGGGGGTTGGGCGCGTCGCTGATCGGCAGGAACATCCGTCTTCTCGTGCCACGGCCCACAGCGGGTGCGGCGTGATCGGCGAGATCATAGGGCCTTCCCCTCCCCCGCACGCGGACTCCCTTGAAGCAGCAGCCCCGCACGACCGGGAGGGTCCTGCGGGGCCGCGTGGATCGGGGGCCTTGGCCCCCGCGGATCAGCCGATCCCAGGCGACGAGCGCTGGCTCAGGGGCAGAAGGTGACGCCCAGACCGTCCGTCAGGTTGAACAGCGCACCGCCACCGGCGAGGTCCCGGTAGAGGAACTGGAAGTTCCACGTCTCCCCCACGGCGACCTGGCCGCTCGGGTTGGGCGGCGCGGTGTTGTCGAAGGGCATCGACGCCGTCCCGAAGAAGTTGGCAGAGGCGACGCCCAGTCGAATCACGGATCCGAGGCAGAGGGTGCCGTTTCCGACCGGGACCGCCGCGCGGTCCGGCGCGTAGGCGAAGATACCGATCGTGCCGCCGGGGCAGCCGGTGGCCACGAGGTTCAGGTCGTTGGCGCTGATGCTCGCGCTGCCGCCAGCCAGCATGATCGCCGAGAGCCCCGTGGAGTTCGGCGAGGTCGAGCAGTAGGACTCGAACCCGCAGTTGGCGGGGCACAGCTCGAAGACCTCGAGGTCATCCACGGCCGCCTCCACGATCGAGCCGCCGCCGACGTCTGCCGCGACGAAGCGGAGGGTCACCGACGCGGCGCTGGCGACGAGGTCGCTGACGCGGAAGGTCGTCCGCGCCCAGCCACCGGACTGCGGATCCGGGCCGAGCGTCTCGACGTTCACCCACGTGGCTCCGCCGTCGGCGGAGACATCCACGGTGAAGATGTCGTCGGTGTTGCTACCCGCGGAGTTGTTGTACCAGCGCCAGTATCCGATGTAGGGATCCGCGACCAGCGAGACGTCGATCGGCGGGGAGAGCAGGGTCGTGAAGCCGTTGTCCACGTCGTTCTCTCCGAGAGAGCCGCCCGGGCTTCCCTGGCCCGTGACGAAGCACAGGGAGCCACCGACCGTGTGGTCGTCCTCGGGCTGCGCCGCCGTGCCGATGGGGTCGACGAGCGTCCACACGCCGGTGGTCGCCGTATCTCCCGGCACGCCAGCGGTCCAACCGCTCGCAGTCTCGAGGTCGTCCTCGAAGACGATGGCCCGCTCAACCGCCTGGGCCGTGTAGGCCGCTGCGGCACCCGAGGTCGGAGCGAAGGCCGTGGCGCCGCTCACCAGGGGGAACTCGAAGTAGTAGCTGACCTCGGAGGGGCAGGCGGCGGCGGGGAAGGTGGCGCGGAAGGTGTCGTTGCCGATGAAGGGGAGCGGCTGGGACACGAAGCCCGCGCCGGTGTCGAACCAGACCAGCGCCGCGGAGGTGTCCGGCGCGTCGGTCCCGGGGGTCACCACCACGTCGAGCTCGTCGCCGCCGGCGGGGTTCACCTCCTCCGGGCGGTCCACGGGGAACGAGATGCCCACCGAGGTGGCGGGGGTCATCTGCATCGCAAGGTCCGAGTTGATCCGGCCGTGACCGTACAGGTCGTCAATCCCGTTCGCGCCGAGGTCGTCACAGGACATGCGGAGCACGTCCTCGACCTGCTGGGGCGTGAGGTTCGGGTTGCGGGACCAGATGAGGGCGCAGAGGCCCGCGACCATCGGGCACGCGAAGCTCGTGCCGCTCACGTTGCTGTAGCCGCCACCGTCGTTGGTGGTCCTGATCCCCGAGCCGGGGGCGGTCAGGTCCACGAGCGGCCCGCGGTTGGAGAAGGAGGCGAGCGTGTCCGAGGAGTTGGTGGCGCCGACGACGATGACGTCGTCATCGCGGTTGCCGTTCATCACATCGGCGGAGTTCCCGGCGGCCCAGACGAGCAGCGCTCCGAGGCTCCGCACGTAGGTTCCCGTGGAGTTCACCGAGCCCGACGTGACGCCGCTGTAGCTGACGCTCGCGACCTTGTCCCCAACCTCCGCCGCGGCCCGCGCGGCGCGGGTCAGGTTGGAGAGGGAAGCGCCGCCGTTCGAGGAATCGGTCACGCGCATGGTGCGGTGCCCCAGGTTCCAACCGACCCCGGAGACACCGATCCCGTTGTCTCCGTTGGCCGCCGAGGTCCCCACGCACAGGGTGCCGTGACCGTTGATGTCCGCGATCGGCCCCCCCTGGCTCTCCCAGGTGTCGCTCGGAGCGTGGTATCCCTCCTGACGGTGCAGCTGCAGGTCAGCGTGGGAGAGCAGGATTCCCGTGTCGCAGATGGCGACGATGATCGCGGGGTCGCCGGTCTCGAGATCCCAGGCCGCGCAGGAGGCCATGCGGTTGGACTGGTGGTGCCATTGCTGGTTGAACTGGCTGTCGTTCGGGCACGCGATCGGATACACGGTCCAGTCCGGCTCGACGTACTGGAACGCGCCCGTGCCGAGCAGATCGTTGGCCACGCGGGTCTCGGTCGACCCTGCCGGGACGAGGAAGAGGTATTCGTCAGTGGCCGCGACGTACTCCTTCAGCTCATAGGCCTCGAGCGCCCGCCGGGCGATCCGCTGTAGCTGTCGAACCTCGTCGAGGGTCTGCCCGCGCTCGGCGGCTCCTGCGAGCTGCAGGGGCCGAGCGCAGAGGACGCCTGAGAACTCGAGCTGTCCCTCGACCTCCTCGAAGTTGACGAAGGCCTGCGTGTTCGAAGACTCCTGAGCGTGTGCGAGGGGCGCCGCGACGAGCAGGGCGGCGGGAATGAGTCTGGAGAGGAGCGTCATATGGAGGTCTGGAAGGGGGAGAGCGGGAGGCGACCGTCGGTGGAGACGAACCGGACACAGGGAATGTTCCGGCAGTCCGCGGACGGCGTCGAATGAAAACTACGGCTCAGTCAGTGATGACGACCACGTCGTCCACGAAAAGGACCTGTCCGCCCGAGGCGGCGGCGGCCAGCCGGAGGGACTGCCCCCCCACCGGGACCGCGATGTTGGCCTGCAGGCAAGCGAAGTCAGAGGAGGCTGCCACGGGCACCGTGGTGGCGGCGAGAACGGCCTGGGAGGCGTCGAGGACCTCGATGGAGAGGCTGGAGGCGCCGCTCCCGCTGGTCTTCATGAGCGCGGTCACCTCGCAGGTGGTGGCCCCGCTCACGGTGACCACGGACTGGAGGGATGAGTCATCGAGCCGCACGGCGGGTGCGGCGACCCCTCCCTCAGGGACGAGCCGGACCGCGCCCGTCGACTGCCAGCCAGCGAGCCCGTCGTCGAAGGACCCGTTGGACAGGCGGCTCGGATCCGCGGCCTCCACCGCGACCTCACCGTCGATGACCTCGAGGGTGTCCAGCTCGGGAGATCCGCCGCGCCTCCCGGATCCGCTGGCCACGTAGATGCGCCCGTCCACGAGGCCGATACCGCCGCTGTGCCGCCCGTCGACGAGCGAGGGCAAGGCCGTCCAACGCTCGGTGACCACATCGAGAGCCTCGACCTCGTCATGGGCGTCCTGCTGCGTGGGGCTCTCGCCGCCGATGACGACTGCATAGCGGCCCACGGGCACGGCCAGCGCGCCAGCGCGCTTGGTCGGAATGTCCCGGGCGATCGTCGACCACTGCCCCGAGCCGAAGTCGTAGATGTCGACCTCGCCGATGGTGTTGCCGAACGGGCCGGGCTGGGTCGTGGTCCGACCGCCCGCGGCGACAAGCCGGTTGCCGATCAGCACGGTGCTGAAGTGATCGCGCGCCCGCGGCGCGTCGGGCAGCACCTGCCAGGCCTGGGTCGACGGGTCGTACTCGTCGAACCAGGCGCGAGCGCCCCCGTTGTGCCCCTGGTTGTTGCCCCCGAGCAGGTAGATCTTCCCGTCCCTGACGAAGACCCCGTTCGCGCCGCGCCGCCGCGCGGCGGGGATGAGGGGGCCCTGGGTCCACAGGTCCGTGCGGGGGTCCCAGGTCCACACGTTCGGGACGTTGGTCTCGTTGGGATAGGAGCCCGTGAAGGCGCCGACGATGTAGACGAGGCCGTCGATCACCACGGGCTGGAAGTGGTTGATCTCGAACGGCGCCGGACCCATCGACGTCCACTTCCCAGTGGTCGGATCGAAGGCCTCGGTCGGACGGTTCCCTCGCCCCCCCATCAGGTAGAGCCGCCCGTTCACCGTGACCATCGCCGACTCGTGCCGGCAGGTGAGCACGGACCCGTCCGTTGACGGGAGCGTCTCCCACTGTGCGGGAGACGGCCGGCGGAGCCGCACCATGCTCGCCACGGAGGGCACGCCATCGCCGTCGAGGACGAACAGCATGTAGGCGCCCGGAGGCGCGATGTTCCCGCTGATGGGGCTCGTCAGGTCAAGCGAGGCTCCGTTCTGGGTGAAGGAGACCTCGAGGCAGCGCTGGTCGGAGTTGATGCCGTGGGTCGCGCTACCGAGCCGCACGAGGGTGACGCGGGAGATGGTGGTCGAACTGCCGAGCTGCACCTGGAAGGCCTCGTCGTACGCCACCTCCTCCGGGGCCGAGACGATCTGCGGCCGGGGCGCGGGCAGCCCGGTGGAGGGCGAGAAGAGGTAGGGCGGCCGGAAGATCTCGGAGGTGAGGCTGCCCACGCCGGGGCTCGAGGCCCCGCCGCCGGTCCAGACGGTGGCGTCGGGCAGGAGGATCGAGGTCGAGCGGTAGCCCCGGGGCTCACTCGAAGCCGCGCAGAAGGTCCAATCGCCGGTCACAGGATCCCAGATCTCGGCGACCCGGACGGCGGTGGCGGTGGAGATGGCGTTGTGCCGACGGGAACCGCCGGTGACGAGCACCGTCCCGTCGGCGAGCACGGTGGCGTCGTGATCCGCCCTTCGGAACATCATGTCGCCCGCGCTGGAGACCGCAGGCGTCGGCCCCGTGACGTCGATCACCACCGCCGATCTCGCGGCGTCCGGGATGGTCGAGAAGCGATCGACGCCGCCGAGCACGAGGATCCGGTCCGAGCCGAGGCTGGCCGCCGACCCCCAGATGCGCTCCATGGACTCGCGCTGGCCCTGGAAGGTCCACGAGCCCGCGCCCTCGGTGTCGAAGACGCCGAGGTTCAGGTCCCACCCGGCGACCACGACCTCGCCGGACGGGGCGAGGTGGAGGAAGGGGAAGAGGCCATCGACGAAGCCGATCCCGACGTCCAGCCAGGAGCCCAGGCTGGCCCCGGGGAGCTCGGACCAGGTGGTGCCGTCGAAGAGAGCGGGGACGGTGTTGATGGAGCCGGCGTCGCCACCCCCGACGGCCATGAAAGAACCATCGCCAAGGGTCAAGCCCGCGGCGGCGTGGCTGGCCAGGCCGGGTGCCTCGGCAGGGATCCAGGTGCGCGAGGAGGAGTCGAACCGGCTGAGCTGATTGGCGCCGATCGGGGCGTTGCCGGTGACCCTGCCCGCGTACCCCCCGAGCGCGAGCAGCTCGCCGTTGGAGAGGCGGCCGAGCGCGGCCCCGTAGACCTCCTCGCTGGGGTGGTCGGCGGAAGCGTGCGCTCCAGTGCTCGGGTCGTACACATCCCCCACCGTCGAGCCGTGGGGGTCGGCGGGCGGCAGCGTCCCCGGGCCGCTCGCGATGGCGCTCGAGAACGTGAGGAGCTCGCCGGTGTCGAGCAGCGCGGCCTGGATCGGATCGAGCGGCCAGGCCTCGGCGGGGAGCCACTCCCCGCGGATCGGGCGCAGCGCGGTCCCGTCGCCGGTCTGGAACCGCGGGGCGGAGAGGAAGGCGTCGCCCCAGTTCGCGAGGTCGTCCTGGGAGCCGTCTCCACCATCGCGAACCACGAGCACGAGCTCACGGACGCCCCGCAGGTTGATCCGCCCGGTGAACACCGGAGCGTCGGCGCCGGTCAGGAGACCCGAGCTGTAGAGGAGAGCCCCGTCTCCGTGGACCTCGAAGACGACCGACCCGGCGCTCCCGACGGAGTCATCGATGCCCACCCAGCTACTGAAGCCGAAGGCGCGGCGGTCGAGGTCGAAGGTGATGGCGCTCGTGGAGTGGCAACCGATCCCCTGGGCATAGGTCTGGCCGCCGATGCTGAGGACGCCTCCATCCGCCGCTGCGGCGCCACCGTTGCTCTGATCCAGTTCGACCGGGCCGAGCCCGTTCTGCGCCCAGAGTGACGGGACCGCGGAGAGGGGCAGGCCCGCACGCACAGGCGCCCGCCCCGTCCGGACTCCGATGTTCGTGAAGCCGCTCCCAGATTGGGCCACGGCGGGGCCCAACGTCAGGGCGCTCAGGAAGACGATCTGCAGACTACGCATGAATGGGCGGCGCGGCCGGGCGGTCTCCGGGCCAGGGGCATCGCCCCATTCAGAGACCCGGCGGCAGCAAACCCTGCCTGGGGGCCCCGAGAGGGGTTCATAGCCTCATCTGGACGCGCGGAGCGGCCTCGCGGTTCCCAAAAGATACCCCGCTCCCTCTGGCAGGGCCCCGCGCGGTCACTCCACGCCGTTCTCCGCCGCGAAGGCCCGGATGTCGGGCTCGCCGATGAGGCGCTCGTACCGGTAGGGCTGCGAGGGCGGCTGGGTGCGCTTGTAGCCCTCGAGCAGCGCCGGGGTGAACTCGGAGATCTGGAGCAGACGCTTCGCCGCGTCGTCCCGGAGGGCGGGGGTCTCGCAGGCGACGATGATCCGGACCATGTCCTCGATCGCGTCGGTGGGGTTGTACTTCTTGGGGTACTTCACCCGGTCGTAGACCACCGCCGCGTCAGCGAGCTTCTCGTCGTAGAACTCCCTCTCGGCGGTGACCAGCTCCTGGCGCAGCTGCTCGGCGCCCGTCTTGTCCGACTCGTCCGCCGTCGCCGCGAAGTTCGCGATGGAGGCGAAGCCCCCGCGGAAGTCCTTCGGCTCCGCCGCGGTCATGCCCCAGACGTCCCAGCGGACGTCCTCGAGCGTGTTCGCGCTCCCGATCTCCGCAACCGGCTCGATCCGCTCCATCAGGCGGCGGACTCGATCCACGCTCGGGTGGGTCGGGAACGCCTCCACGAACCAGCGCGCGCGCTTCATGAAGACTCGCGCGTGCGGCCGCTCTCCCTTGGGGTTCCACTTGCTCTCCGAGTACTTGATCAGGCGCACGTCGACCCAGGGGGTGATCTTCTGGTTCCGGACCGAATCGTCGAGTTCCCCCATCATCTCGTCCTTGTCCTGCTGGGCCTTCTCGACCATCAGGCGCTGCTGGGGAGTCAGCTCCTCGCCGGCGAGCTGGGTGAGGGTGGCGCGAGCACCGACGGGGTCGTCGATCCGCTCACGCTGGTAACGCCCCCACGACGCGTTGAAGTCGAAGTTCTCACCGGCCAGCCCCTTGGAGGTCTGGTTGAGGAGGAGATAGCCCACCACGACCAGGGCCACCACCACGAGGCCCGCGCCCACGGACGCGGGGATCGCCGGCCCCTTGGACTGCTGCCGCCGCGAGGAGGACACGCGGCCCCCGCCGCTGCGGCTCTTGGAGCGGCCTGAGGAACCGCCCGAGGCCGCCGCCCGGCGAGGCGCCGTGCTCCTGGGCTTCGGGGGGCCTTCGCCCTCGTCGTACTCGATGGAGAGCTTCGCGCTGCCGATGGAGACCGCTTGTCCGTCCTTCATCAGGTACGGCCCCGAGACCGCAGCGCCGCCCGCCTTGGCGGGCATGACGCCCTTCGCGACCTCGAGGGTGGCACCGCTCGGACCCATCTCGATCACGCCATGGCGCTCCGCCACATCGTCCGAGCTGAGCTTGAGGGTGACCCCCTCCCCGCTCCCGAAGGTGAGCTTGCCGGAGGAGAGCTTGAACCTGCGGATCTCGCCGCCTTCATCGAGTGTGAGTCTCGCCATGGCCCCATTGAAGCCGGGGTGAGAACCCCCTGTCGAGGGACAATCGGACCAAGCTGTGATCCCAGGTCGGCCGGCCAGCCTCGACCCTGGCCGACGGCGTCAGCGGGCGAGGAGCCGCGGGGACAGGTCGTCGGGTCCGATGGTCCCGCTCGACAGCGCCACCGCGCGACGCAGCTCGTTCTCCAGCTCGCGGACGTTCCCCGGCCACGACCAGCCCGCCAGGGCGTCGAGCGCCGCCTCGGAGATGGTCGCCTCCCGGCCGACCTCCTCGGCGATCGCGGGTAGGAGGGCGCGCGCGATAGCCCGCACGTCCTCGCCCCGCTCGCGCAAGGGCGGCAGGTGCAACGTGACGACGTTGAGGCGGAACAGAAGGTCCTCCCGGAAGTCGCCGCTGGCCACGGCCGCCGGGAGGTCCCGGTGGGTCGCCGCGATGATCCGCACGTCCACCCTCCGGGTCGTGTTCGCCCCCACCGCGCGGACCTCTCCGTCCTGGAGAACACGCAGCAGCTTGGCCTGCATCGAGAGGGGCATATCCCCGATCTCGTCCAGGAAGACCGTCCCCTTGTCCGCCGCCACGAAGTGCCCTGGTCGGTCCGCCACCGCCCCGGT
>CAZEFP010000069.1:0-10204 GCA_964511565.1 uncultured Planctomycetaceae bacterium | reverse complement strand
TCCCGCACGCGGGCAACACATCCATCCATGTTGTCATGACATCGCACGTGCCAATCGCGCCACGTTTCCTTATTGTTTACTTTATGTTTGGGTGTAGGTTGTTGGTTGCATTCTATATCTTGTTATGATTGCGGCGGCGAGTGTTTCAACCCCTCCGATGAGCGCTACCTGATCGAGCGTGGCATCGTCGAGGAGGGGGAGCGCGCCAAGCTGGAGGCGGAGCTGCTCACCGAGATCGATGCGGTGATTCACGAGCAGGAGGCGGCGCCGCCGATGGCGCTCAAGACCCTGGTCGAGGACGTCTATGCCGAGGTGCCGTACCACCTCCGGCGCGAGTACAACGATTTCATCGCTGTCGCCGAGAAGCTGGGCCACGCCCAGCCTGGCGACGGTGCCTTCCCCCTCTGATTACAAGCTATGTCTTCCAAGCGCAAAGTCGTCGTCATCGGCGCCGGACCGGCCGGTTATGTCTGCGGTATTCGCCTCGCCCAGCTCGGCCAGGACGTCACCGTGGTCGAGAAGCAGTACTGGGGCGGGACCTGCCTCAACGTGGGCTGCATCCCCTCCAAGGCGCTCATCGCCGCCGGCTCGCTCCTGGACAAGATCAAGCACGCCCAGGTCATGGGGATCACCGCCCAGGGCGTGGACCTCGACGTCAACAAGCTCGTTGAGTGGAAGACGGGCATCGTCGGGAAGCTCACGGGAGGCGTCCACGGCCTCCTCAAGAACTACGGCGCCAAGGTCGTGATGGGGGCGGCGAAGATCGTCGACAAGAACACGGTCCAAGTGACCGGCGGCGACGGCGACCAGACCCTCAAGTGTGACGACATCGTCATCGCCACCGGGTCCGAGCCCATCAACATCCCGGGCTTCACCTGCGACGAGGACAACGTCTGGTCGTCGACCGGCGCTCTCACGCCGAAGGAGATCCCGGGGCACCTGCTGGTCATCGGCGGGGGCTACATCGGGCTCGAGCTGGGGATGATGTATCGCAAGCTCGGCTCCGAGGTGACGGTCCTCGAGGGGACCCCCGGGGCGCTGCCCGGGCAGGAGCGCGACTGCGTCAAGGTCATCGAGCGCTCGCTCAAGAAGATGGGCATCAAGCTCATCACCGAGGCCTTCGCTCAGGGCTGGACCGACAAGGGCGGGAAGAAGTTCGTGACCTACAAGGGCAAGAAGGGCGAGGAGACGATCGAGTGCGATCAGATCCTCTCCACCGTCGGACGCCGGCCCTACAGCGAGGGCCTCGGGCTCGAGAACGCGGGGCTCACCGTGACCAAGCAGGGCTTCCTCGAGGTCTCGAAGCAGATGCGCACGAGCGTCCCGAACATCTACGCCGTCGGTGATATCGCGGGGCAGCCCATGCTGGCGCACAAGGGCTCCCACGAGGGCCTCGTCGCCGCCGCGGTGATCGCGGGGAAGAACGAGGAGTACGACGCGCGCTGCGTGCCGGCGGTCATCTTCACCTCGCCGGAGATGTCGTCGGTGGGCCTCACGGAGGACCAGTGCAAGGAGAAGGGCCTCAACTATCTGACGGGCCAGTTCCCCTTCGCCGCGTCGGGCCGCGCCATGACCCTCCAGGAGACGGACGGCTTCGTGAAGATCATCAGCGACGCCGAGACGGACGAGGTCCTCGGGGTCCACATGGTGGGGCCGGAGGTGACCGAGCTCATCGCCGAGGCGGCGCTGGCCATCGAGATGGGGGCCACCGTGGAGGATCTCTCCCGGACCATCCACGCCCACCCGACGCTGCCCGAGTCGATGATGGAGGCCGCCGAGGCGGTCCACGGCACGGCCGTCCACATCTATCAGAAGCCCAAGAAGAAGTGACCTCGGGCGCTGATCGCTCCCAGCGACCTGAGGGCGCCGGCTCGCCGGGTCCCTCCTTCGAGGTGCGCGACCTGGGCCGCCTCGGGTTCGAGGAGACCTATCGCCTGCAGCAGGAGTTGCTGCAGGCGAGGATCGATGGGAGCGTCGGCGATCAGCTGTTGCTGGTGGAGCACGACGCGGTCGTGACCCGCGGCCGGCGTTCACCGGACGGGGACACGGTCGGGGTTCCGTTTCCCGTGGCGACCATCGAGCGTGGCGGGGAGGCGACCTACCACGGACCTGGACAGCTCGTGGCCTACCCGATCCTGAGGCTCGAGGAGGGGCAGCGGGACCTGCACGCGTACCTGCGCTGGCTTGAGGGTGTCGTCATCGACGCCCTGGCCAGGGTCGGCGTCCAGGGACGGCGCGAGGACGGCTACACGGGGGTCTGGATCGGTGAGAAGAAGGTGTGCTCCATCGGAGTGGCCGTGCGGGGCTGGGTCGCGTGGCACGGACTGGCGGTCAACGTCACGACGGACCTCGCCGCCTACCGCAGCTTCTCCCCCTGTGGGCTCAGCGGAGACGTGATGACGCGGGTCGCGGATCACCTCCCGGAGCCGATGGGGGACCCGGAGGAGCTCATGGGGCACTTCAAGGAGGCCCTGCTCGCGGCCTTCGCCACGGCAGGGATGCCGGTCCCCCGCCCTTGATCCAGGCCCGGGGAGGCGGAAAGTTTTTCCAACCCTCCAATCCAGCTCGCTTTCTCCATCTGGAGCCAACAGGGAACCCCCTCGGCAGGCCGATGACCCGATTCCGGAGATGCAATCCATGAAGACCAGCGGCGAATCAGGTGGACCCGCAGCCCACATCCACAGCCCCGAGAATGGCGGAGGCGTCGTCCTCGACGCTGAGGCGCTCCGTGCGCTTGAGGACCTCGGTGGGGGCGACAAGACCTTCGTCTCCGAGATCGTCGAACTGTTCCTCGCCGAGGCGGTCATGCGCGTCCATGAGATGCAGGCCGGACTCGATGGACCCGAACGCGAGCGGATCCTCCAGGCGGCACACGCGCTCAAGTCGTCCAGCGCTCACGTGGGAGCCATCGAGTTCTCGCGGTGCTGCGCGGAGCTCGAGGGCCTTTGCCGAAGCGGAGACGGCTTCGATGACCTGGTCCTCACGGGTCGCAGGGCGGTGGCCATGTACAGCGAAGTGCAGGCCGCGCTGAAGTCGCTGCTGGGTGAGGGTTGAACCCAGGTAGATCACGGAGCCTTCCCCATGCAGAAACGCGCGATCCCCGTCGAATTCGAGGAGCTCAAGAGCTCGGGTACCTTGCCGTCGCCGGCCGGCGTCGGAATCAAGATCCTCGAGATCACCCGGACCGACGAATTCAGTGCAGACGACATGGGCCAGGCCATCATGTCGGACTCTTCCCTGACGGGCCGGATCCTGGAGCTCGCGAACTCGGCGGAGCGCGCCGGGCAGGAGCCGATCACGACCGTCTCGGCGGCGATCATGAGGCTCGGCGCCACGACGGTTCGGAACCTCGCCCTCGCCTTCTCCGTGATCTCGGAGCGCGATGACGGCGCCTGCAAGGCGTTCAACTACCCGCTCTATTGGTCGGGGTCTCTGGCGCGCGCCGTCGCGGCCAAGTCCCTCTCCGTGCACGTCGGGGGCGTGTCCTCGGAGGAGGCGTACGTCGCGGGGCTGCTCGCAGAGGTCGGCGTGCTCGCGCTCGCGACCGTGCACAGCGAGCCCTACGCCAAGGTCCTGCTGGAGACGCGCGGGCAGCCGAGGAGCACCGTGCTGGCGGCAGAGAACGCTGCGTTCGACATCGACCACTCCACGATCGGCTATTGCATGATGCTCGACTGGGGCCTGCCCGAGTCGTTCGCGTCCGCGGTGGAGAGCTTCAACCTGGACCGGCTCTCGCCGGCGGAGGACGTCAAGCTCGACACCCTCTCGGACCTGCTCCGCTTCGCCGATGCGATCTCGTCAGCCATGCTCCTCACGGCGACGACGCCCCCGCGACGGATCCACGAGGTCGGGGACCAGATCGAGCGGCTCCAGCAGGTGCTCGGCTACTCGGACGCGGACGTTTCCCGGCTGGTCGGGCAGATCGCGGGGGAGTGGAGCCGTTGGGGAGAGCGACTCGACATCGCGACCTGTGACGTCAGCTTCGAGAGCATCAAGGAGGGCATCCATCGGGGTCGTGAGGCCTTCGCGAAGGAGGTCGTCCTGCAGACGGGAGGGGGGATTCGCTGCGAGTCCGTGGTCGCCGATAACATCGTCACCACGGAGGACGTGGTCGAGGACGCCAGGGGGTTGGGCGCCGAGAAGATCAAGGTCCTCGCCGTGGACGACGATCCCGTGGCCCTCCGCCTCCTGGTCACCGTCCTCCGGAAGCAGGGCTTCGACGTCTCCTTCGCGAAGAATGGGGCCGAGGCCATGCGGATCTCGATGCGTGAGGGACCGGACCTCATCGTCGCGGACCAGGAGATGCCGGAGATGAGCGGCCTCGAGCTCACCCGCGCCCTTCGTCGCTCGAAGCGGGGCGCCTCCATGTACATCGTGCTCCTGACCGGTGCGCGAGAGGAGGACCTCCTGGTGGAGGCCTTCGAGTCCGGAGTCGACGACTTCGTCCAGAAGCCCTTCGAGCCGAACCACCTGATGGCGCGGCTCCGCGGCGGCATGCGGATCGTCGGTCTGCAGCGGCGAATCGAGGAGGACCGAAGGACCATCCTCCGACAGCTCGCGGACAAGAACAACTTCAACCGGAAGCTGAAGATGCTCTCCCTGACGGACCTCCTGACCGAGGTCCCGAACCGCCGGCACGCGATGGAGCGGATCGAGTCCGAGTGGAAGTCGGCGGTCCGAAGCGGGGGCCACTTCGCCGTCCTCATGGTGGACATCGACAGCTTCAAGGCCGTCAACGACACCTACGGGCACGACGTTGGCGACGTCGTCCTCAGGTCAACCGCGCAGGCCATCAGCGGGACGCTCCGTGGGGAGGACCAGGTCGCCCGTTTGGGCGGCGAGGAGTTCCTGATCATCGCCCGCGGCGCCAACGCGGAGGATGCCAGGGTGCTCGGCGAGCGGGTGCGACTCGTGGTCGAGGAGAACGTGGTTGAGGCCGAGGGCTACAGGGACAGCGTCACCATCAGCGTCGGGGTCGCGTCCTTCGATCAGGGTTACGTGGGCATCTCCGAGATGATGAAGGCCGCGGATGACGCCGTGTATCAGGCCAAGACTCTCGGACGTAATCAGGTTCGGAGCGCCAGGGAAGATTCCGCAGAGGCCGAAGGACAGCTACAGCACCGCAGGTCTGCCTGATCGCGCGCCGTCCCCACCTCCACGTATGAATCGCCAGTTCAACGAGCTCCGGTTGACAGGAACCCTGCCGTCGCCCTCTGCGGCGGGGCTGCGGATCCTGGAGTTGACGTCGACGGAGGACTTCGCCTACGACGAGCTGATCAAGACGATCCTCGCTGATCCGGCCCTCTCCGGGCGCATCATCAAGATCGCCAACTCTGCGAACCGCGACGGGCTACCCCCGGTCCATACGGTCGCCCAGGCCACCATGCGCCTCGGCGTCCGAGCCGTGCGCTCGGTCGCGCTGGGGTTCTCGCTCATCGCGGACAACCGCCGCGGGACGGCCAAGGGGTTCGACTTCACCTCCTACTGGTCCAACTCGCTGGCGACCGCGGTTGCAGTCCACATGCTGGCCCAGGTGACGCGCTTCCCGGACCCCGCGTCCGCGTTCACCTGCGCGCTGCTCTGTGATGTCGGCAAGCTGGCGCTGGCCTGTGTGCACCCCGAGCGCTACTCGGACATCGTCCTCGCGAACCCGGAGGCCCCCGACCTGGCGCTCGCGAAGATCGAGGGGCGAGAGTTCGGGATCGACCACTTCGAGGTGAGCGCCGAGCTCCTCGCGCACTGGGGGCTGCCTGGTGAGTTCCAGGAGGTCGCCCTGCTCCGAGCCATGGACCCCGAGCCGGCCGACGAGGACGTCGTCGATCTCGGCGGACCTCCCGAGCTGCTGACCCTGGTCCGCAGCGGGCGACAGATCGCCCGCGTGATGAACGGCAGCTGGGATATCGATGACGCTCGCTGGCGGGGCTTGTTCCTCTCCTTGCGGCACGTGGGCGAGGACCTCGGGATGGACTCCGATGCCCTGCTCTCCATCTGCGACGCCATCGTGCCGAGCCTCGAGGATTGGGGACGCTTGATCGACCTCCCTGTGACCTCGGCGGGGAGCTTCCAGGACATCGCCGTCGAGATGGAGCGTCGAGGACTTCGCTCCGCCCTGATCTCGACGACCTTCGACGCCAGCGTCGACACGAGCGAGTACGACAGCCAGCCCCTTCAGTTCCAGGACGAGCTCGACCGTCCCCTGCTGCCCATCGACGGGTATGCGACCGAGGGCGCGGCGCCGACCCGGATCCTGGTGGTCGAGGACGATCCGCAGATGCTGCGCCTCATCGCGCACCACCTGAAGCGTCAGGGATTCGAGGTCCTGACCGCGAGCTCGAGCTCCGAGGGACTCTCCCGCGCCCTCGAGCACTCACCGCAGATCGTGATCACGGACTGGATGATGCCCGAGATGAGCGGCATCGACCTCTGCCGGACGCTCCGCCGGAGCCAGGCCGGAGCCCGTATGTACCTCATCATCGTCACCGCGTGCGGTAACGACGAGCAGGTGGTCGAGGCCTTCGAAGCCGGGGTGGATGACTTCGTCGCCAAGCCCTTCAACCCCCGGATCCTGCTCGCCCGGGTCGGGGCCGCAGAGCGCGCCATTCACCTCCGCGAGCGGGCCGAGGCTGCGGAGCGCTCCCGTCTCCGTCAGGTGACGGAGCTGGGGATCATGACCAGGAAGCTGCGGGCCGCGGCGCTCACCGACGCGTTGACGCACCTGCCGAACCGCCGTTATGCGATGCAGCGGCTCAAGCAGGAGTGGGAGTCGATGGAGCGCAACGGGCGCGGTCTCGCGGTCACCATCGTCGACATCGATGCCTTCAAGCGGGTCAACGACGAGTTCGGTCACGACACCGGCGACGCGGTCCTGCGGTCCGTCGCGCTGCGTCTGCAGTCGCACACGCGTGGTTCTGATGTGCTCTGTCGCCTCGGCGGCGAGGAGTTCATCGTGATCAGCGTCGGAGGGGCCCCCGAGGCCGCGATGATCGCGGGGGAGCGCCTGCGGGTCGCCGTCGAGTCCAAGGCCGTCCACCACGGCAGCTTCAACGAGGCGGTGACCGTCAGCCTCGGGGTCGCGACAGCGACGCCCGAGATGCAGTCCTTCGACGACCTGATCAAGGCGGCGGATGAGGCGCTCTACGCCGCGAAGGAAGCCGGTCGCAACCGCGTCTGCGGTGCCGCCGGAACGGGGGGCGCCGATCCCACCGGTCAGTCGGAACGGCGCTCGGCCTGATCCGCGGACTTCGCGGCGCTCTCCCGCCACCACGGCCCGACCCAGGCCGCGGCACGGTCGGCCTGGACGAGCCGGAGGTAGAAGTAGCGGCGCCGGAGGGTCTCGGGGAGCTCCACCTCGAAGTCGGCGTCGAACAGCCAGGGAGGCCGCTCGGGGCCGGAGGCGCCCGGGCGCAGTGCCCGGACCTCGGACCCCGCGGATCCATCGAGGGCGGGCCCGAGGATGAGGTCGATCCGGTCCAGGGGCGCCGTCCCGTGGAAGCGGATCCTGACCCCCGGGCCCTCCGGGGCGCGCTCCACCAGGGCGATGATGCGGGGGCCGCTGGTGGCGTAGGCCGCCCGGCGACGGAGGGCGTCCAGCACCCCGGCGCGATCGAAAGACGGGGCGAGGATCGCGGCCAGGCCTCCTGTGCCCGGGACCTCGCCCGAGCGCGCGGTGGCCGCCCGCCAGCCATAGATGGGGGAGAGGTGTGGTAGACCCGGGTGCCCGTCGTGGGAGTCGCCGGAGCCGATGAAGCCGAGGCGCAGCCCGCGGTCGAGCTGGTCCCGGACGAACCACCCGTCGCGGCTCCCTGCGACCACCTGGGGCGCATCGCGGGCCTCGCTCGACCCGTGGACGGAGACCACCTCGGTGACGGGTTCCATGCGCGGGTCGGGCACGTAGGTCCAGTTCACGGGGATGGGATTCCCGGAGCTGTGGTGTGCGATCGTCATGGCGGGCTCACCCTCGAGCGCCGCCCACAGCTTCGACGGCGTGTCCGTCGCGGGATCCATGGAGGAGAGGATCGGGCCGCCGGCGTCGAAGCGCAGGACGTGCCGGTGCCCGTGGATCCAGCTCGTCCACTCGTACCCGTGGAGGGTCACGAGCGCGCCGGGGTCGTGGAAGCGCTCGGTGACCGCGCGCATCTCCTCCTGCCACTCGGGGACCTCGTCCAGGAAGCGGGGCCCGAAGTGATCGTGGTCGGTGAGGGCGAGGACGTCGAGGCGCGCGGTGTCCCTGGCGTAGAGGAAGTAGTCCTCGACCGTCCCGGTCCCGTCCGAGAGGCCCGTGTGACCGTGGAGGTCGCCCCAGAGGATGCGCGGCGCGCTGGCATCGACCAGGAGCGGATTGGAGACCGACGTCACCTCGGATCCGTCGGGGAGGCTCAGCGTGGCCTCGACGCGGAGGACCCTCGGCGCACCAGCCTCGAGACCCTCGACCGAGGGCGCCGTGAGCTCGAAGGCGGCGAAGCCCTCCTCGTCCAGCTGCACCTCGCCGGGAGCTGAGACCTCGGCCCCCAGCGGCCCGAGCAGCTCGAGGGCGACGCTCCCGGCCCACGCCTCTCCCGCGACCTCCGGGGCGCGGTTGGCCCAGTCGTCGAGGGCAGAGACGTGATAGCGGAGGGGCTCTCCTGGCCTCGCGGTGCTGGGCCCGAGGACGACGACCCGCGCGGGCTCGCGCGGCGAGACGTCCACCGACGGAGAGGCGGGCACGATGGCGCGTACGCCGTCGCCGTCGCCGTCCACGGCGAACCAGAGTCGAGCATCGCGGCCGGCGTAGCGATCGGCCCTGGCCCCGGCGAGGCCTGCGCCGTAGTCGATGGTGACCAGGTCTCCTCCCTCGAGCCCGGCGCCGCTCACCGTGAGGATGAGCAGCCCCGAGTCCTGGCCCCCGAAGGTGTCGGCGGAGAGGATCGTGTCGTCCCGGCTCACCGCGACGTTGCAGAACCCGGGGAGCTCCGCGTTCTGGACCTGTGGCGTCGACCACCCCCAGAAGGGCTCGGGCATGAAGTGGATCGAGCCGCCTGGGGCGATCCCGGTCTCGGCCACCTCGAACTCGAGCGTCCAGCGACCGACGCCCCCCGCGACGACCCGGTCGGGGGCGCGGGTCACCCGGACCGTGCCCTTGCCGTCGGAGGGATGGCGCGGGGCCGCGAGGTCGGCGCGGAACTGCTCCACCTGGCCCCAGCGCGCCGTGGGCGGGTCGGGGTTGGGGCCCTCGGCGGGCGCCTGCGGGCCCAGGCCCTCGGGCTCGCCGCAGGCGATCGTGAGGGCGAGGAGCGCGACGGCGTAGGGGCGTGCGGGGTGACGGGCGGCCATGTTCCCTGCACACTAGCGTCATGACCTCCGCCACGCTCGACCCGGCTGCGCTCCGGGATCACGTCGCCCGCTCCTGGCGGGATTCCATCCTGCCGGCCATCTCCGACTTCATCCGCATCCCGGCCAAGTCGCCGGCCTTCGACGCGGACTGGGCCGCCAACGGCTTCCTCGACGACGCGGTGGAGCTGGCGGCTGCCTGGTGCAGGGACCGGAAGCTCGAGGGGATGACGGTCGAGATCATCCGGCTCGAGGGCCTGACGCCCACGCTGCTGGTGGAGGTGCCCGCCTTCGGTATGCAGCCCGGCGCCGAGGGCGACACCATCCTCATGTACGGCCACCTGGACAAGCAGCCCGAGGTGACGGGGTGGGACGAGAACAAGGGCCCCTGGGAGCCCGTGGTGGAGGACGGGAAGCTCTACGGCCGCGGGGCGGCGGATGACGGGTACGCCGTCTACGGGTCCCTCGGCGCCCTCGAGGCGCTGCAGGATCAGGGCGCCTCGCACCCGCGCTGCGTCTGCCTGATCGAGACCAGCGAGGAGAGCGGGAGCCCGGACCTCGCGGCTTACGTCGAGCACCTCAAGGAGCGCATCGGGACGCCAGGGCTCGTGGTCTGCCTCGATAGCGGCGCGGGGGACTACGAGCGCATGTGGCTCTGCACGTCGCTGCGCGGCAACGTCAACGGGGACCTGCGGGTGTCGACCGTCTCCGAGGGCATCCACTCGGGTGACGCGAGCGGCGTGGTGCCGTCGAGCTTCCGCGTGGCGCGGCGGCTCCTCGATCGAGTGGAGGACGCGGACACCGGAGAGGTGATCGTCCCGGCGCTGCACGCCGACGTCCCCGCCGACCGCATGGCCCAGGCCGAGGCCGCCGCGGGGGTCCTGGGGGACACCGTGCA
>CAZEFP010000068.1:0-10206 GCA_964511565.1 uncultured Planctomycetaceae bacterium | reverse complement strand
CGTCTTGATGTCTGCCTCAAGCTGGTCGTTCTTGTCCTTGAGCGCCTTCGCGGCTTCCTTGAGCTGGTCCTTCAGCTCCCCCTGCTGCTTGACGAGCCGTGCCTCCTCCTCGAAGGCAAGCTTGCCGCTCTTGATCGCATCCTCGTTGGCGGCGATCTGCATCTCCAGGGAGGCGACGAGGGTTCCGGCTGCAAGCAGAGACGTGCGTGCCTGCTCCCGGAGGGCATCCGTGGCCTTGCGGGTCTGGAGCTCGGTCTCGCTGATCTTCACGTTGATCAGGTCGATCTGGTCTCGCCATCCCTGGGCGCTGCTGTTGTAGGCCTCCCAGGCGGCAGACAGCTCCCGCACCCGCAGCGCAGCAGCAGCCGCACGATCGCGGGTCTCCTCCACCCTCGCAGCGAGCCGTCCCGACTGCTCAGCGGCCTTCTCGCTCTCGTTCTTCGCCACGAGGTAGGCGGTGCCCAGGGCAGCAGCGGCAACGGCTGCAACGCCGAGTGCAACGCTCATGGTGCCCAGGCTCCCACCCAGGATCTCGGTGCCCTTGGTCAGGCCCTCGGTAGCCCCGGCCAGTTCGGCAATCGTGTTGAGTGCGTCCTCGGCCT
Source organism: uncultured Planctomycetaceae bacterium (assembly GCA_964511565.1). Lineage (GTDB taxonomy): Bacteria > Planctomycetota > UBA1135 > UBA1135 > Saltatorellus. Next base: position 9,604 of record CAZEFP010000068.1, on the reverse strand, counting down.
CGGGCGAGACCATCCCCAAGGCACCGGAGATGGCTCGGATGGAGGACTCGGTATCCCCGGCGGTGTCGCCCACGTTCTTGAGCGCTTGCTCCTGAGCCCGAGCCGCCTTCTCGGCGGCCCGCTGGGCCTCCCGAGCCGCCTGCTTCTGGACCTTGGAGATGTCCTTGGCGGACTTCTTCGCCGCCTTCTCGGCCTTCTGGACGGCCTTCTCCACCTGGATCAGCGTCTTCTGCGCTGCCTCGGCGCTGAGGTTGGGGAGCTTGGCGAGCTCGCGGCGCAGTTCCCCGAGGTCCGCGCCGATCCCGACGACGGTATCAGCCATCGACCAGCCCCCGCTGAATGGCGTCGCCCAGGATGACCGGGAGGGTGTCCCGGAGCCTGCGCGCGGCTTCTCGAGCCGGTCGGCGGACCAGGGTCTGCAGCGGCTTGCGAATCCGGGTGGCGTCCTTGCGGCGGCCGACCTTCGTCGAACTCAGGTAGCGCGGGTACTTCAGCGGGTTGATGAGGACTGCCTCGACCTTCAGCGTGCCGGGGTGGATCCGCAGGGCACGGTGCCAGGCGTCGCGCGAGGCCCCGCTCGCCACGGGCCACTCCAGCTGGAGTCGGTTGAAGACCTGGTCGCGCTCCCGCTTCAGTTCGTCAGCCACCGGGCCCAGCAGGCCCGTGATGACGTCCTCAAGGTCGCTGGCCAGAGCTCCGCTCAGCGTCACCGACGCGCGGCCCTTGCCGAAGACGACCTTGCTGTTGCGCTCGAGGTTGGCCACGCCCACGCTCCAATGGGAGTCGTCGGGTGATACCGGGGGGGGGCTCAGACCACGAAGCGGTAGCGGTGCGTAGCCTGGAAGCGGATGCGCGAGAGGAAATAGTCGGCTTCCGGGGAGACCGTGCGTTCCGGCACCGACAGAATGGCCAGCTTCAGGGACTTCGACCTGTCCGTGTCGCACAGCACCGTACTCATCACCCGCTGCTCGAAGTCCAGCGCCGCGTCGTAGTCGCCCTGGGGGTCGTCGCCCCGGATGTGGTGAGAGACGCGGACCTCGAGGACCGTCCGGGCCTCGCCCTCGTCGCCGTAGTTGTCCCGCCCGTCGAAGTCCTCGATGATGCTCGAGGGAACGACGACGGCGAAGGCCTGGTGGGCGAACTGGCTGGGGTCGAGGCCGAACAGATCCGGCACCTGGCGGGACTGCTCGAGGCCGCTCTCGGTTAGCGCCTGGGCAACCCGCTTGCGGACCTGGGCGACGGAAAGGCAGCTGTCCATCAGCAGAGCCAGACGGTAGGCTCGGGGCTACGCCTCTCCTGGCTGCCCCCGTTCTCCTCCTCGTCCGCGGAGGCGTAGCGGAGGCGCATCGCCTTGTAGGCGTCCTTGAAGCGCGCCATGTAGTCCTTGGCCCGGTCGCCGTAGACCTCGTTGTTGAGCGAGGTCCGGAAGTCCTCGAAGATCAACGCCAGCGTCAGGTACAGGTGCGGCTCGCGCAGCTCCGAGGGGTTCAGGACCAGGTTGCAGCGGTTGCCCTCGCGGATCAGCCGGTTCTGCAGCTCGATCCAGGCCTCCTCCCGGAACTCCGCGTAGGTCTCAAGCGTCGACAGGGATGCCTTGGCCGCAGGGTTCAGGCCCCGGTGGCGCCGGTAGAGGTCGGCGTCGGTGAGCACGGGCACCAGCGGGTGTCGCACCAGCTGGGCGTCGTTGCGGAACGGCTCGTTGGCGCTGTCGTAGACCAGCGACCACTCAATCCGCCAGTTCTCGCTGTAGGAGATGGTGCTGGCGGGCGTGTAGTCGTAGTAGGCGACGCCGTCGGAGTCGATGCCCGTGATGGCCGCGGCGTCCACCCGCTTCGTAGAGCCGTCCCAGATGGTGATGGTGCTGCCCGACTCGGTCGGCTCGACGATGTTGCCGCTGAGGTACACCGGGCACGTCAGCCGGTTCGAGACCCCACGCTCGAGCAGGTCGTGCGTAAGGAATCGAGCAGCTCGGCGCGAGGTGGCGGCTCCGGAGCCCACTCAGCCTACTTCGCGGTCCAGGTCGTGCCGCCGTCGTGGGTGACGTAGAGTACCTCGTTGGCGTTGGCCGGGTTGTCTCGGATGTAAAGCATCGCGGTGGCGCTGCGGCCGTAGGCGCCCGAGGGGACGCCCGTGCCGGTCAGGATCTCGACGCCAGCATCGGTGCTGTCGGGGGTGTCGGACAGACGCACAAAGGCGGACTTGGTGCCGCCCTTCTGCAGGTTCTGGCGAAGCTTGTGGTTCTCGCTGGCCATCGTGGGACTCCTGGAAGACGCCCCGTGCTACCGAGGTTTTAGCGCTTGCCCTCGCGCCGCATCTTGCTGTCCACCCGGCGCATCGAGTCCACGGCCATCTGGCGGGCCTTGTCGGGGGCAATTCCGCTCTCGATGATGTCGCGGGTGTTGTTGTCGATGACTTGTCGGTCGCCCTCGCGCTCACCGCCGGCGGTGCTGCGCTCGAAGCGGCCATTGTCGAAGGCGATGAAGCTGGCGGGGTCCAGCGTGCCGCCCTCGTCGTCGAAGCGCGGCGGCCAGCTCTCCCCGCTCACTCGTCGTCGCTCCCGGGGCCGCCCTCGAAGTCGAGGTCCGGCGCCACCACCGTGCCGGTCTCCACGTGCTTGGCCACCTCGGCGAGGACCGTGGCCTCGACCTTGAGCGCCTCGAGGCGGGTGGCCGCGATGCCGGCGGCCTCACCACCCTTCTCGACCATGGCGGCCGTCCGGCGGATCTTCTTCTTCACCTTCTCGAGCATGCGCTGGGCGACGTGCGGCACACAGCCCGGCAGCTTGCCGGCCTCGACCAGGCCGGCAGCCCACGCGGCGTAGGCCTCGTCGTTCGGGTAGGTCTCGCGGCTACCCGGGACGGTGCGCTCCCAGACGCTGATGTGCGCCTTCACGGTGTCCCGCTGGCCTCGCGGCCGGGTGTCGATGGCCTGGATGTAGGAGTTGCCGTTGGGGCCCCAGTTGTAGGGGATCAGGATTCGCCCCTGGTCCTCGATCTTGGACCGAAGCACCGAGACCCGCCAGCGCCCGTCCTTGCCCTTGTCGACGTTCTGCACGCCGCGCTCGAGCGGGACGGTAATCAGCCCCGGAACGAGCCGGCCCGCCAGGATCGTCCAGCGGTTGGGGTCGAAGACGAGCACAAACGGCGGCGATGCGTCGATGAAGGGCTCGTTGATGCCGGTGTCGCGCGTCGCGAACTCCGGGGTAACGATCTCCATCTCGCCGGCGCTGGCGGCGCCGGTCAGGTCCTTGGGCATAGGTCACGTCCTTGGTGTTGCGCCTGGTGCTACCGAGGCGGACGAGTGTCCCCAGGCCGGCCACGTCCAGGGGGACGTGAACCCAGCCCGTGGAGGCCCAGGGACACCCGAGAGGTGTTGCTCAGGCGTCGGTCTTGAAGGTGACGCCAGCGCCGTCGATGGCCTTGGCGGCCCCCGAGTGGTTGCTCGTGACCCACGAGGTCTCGAGGTAGGTGCCCTTGCGTGCGCGCTCGAAGCGACCACGGCCCAGGTTGATGATGTTCGGGTCGCTCTCGGCGGGAATCATGGCGTCGGCCACCGCGACGGCGCCGCGGGTGAAGATGGCGCCGGCCCGGTTCGCGCCGGCGTCCGCAGTGGGGACCGCGCTGTGCACGAAGAAGTCGATGCCCATGAAGCGGCCCTTGTAGGACTGCAGGCCCTGCATGATGACGCCGCTCATGCTGTTGGCGGGGAGCACGCCCATGCTGAGCGCGTCGGTCTCCAGGTCGCCCCACTGGCGGGGGTGCAGGATGCCCATCATCTCGCCGACGGCCTTGGCGATGCCGAGGGTGGTCTTGGCGTCGACAACGTCGTTCCAGCTGGCGTCGACACCCGAGGTGCCGGCGGTGCTGGTGAAGTCGTCGGTGACGTTGGCGATCAGCCCGATGTAGGTCTGGGTGATGCTGATGACCGCGTCCTGAGCCAGGAGCGCGGAGTCGAAGACGCCGTCGCTGATGTAGGCGGCCAGGTCGTCGACGCTGTAAACCTTCGCGCGGCTGGCGATGGTGACGTCCGTCGAGTCGTCGCTGAAGGCGGTGTTGGCGACCTCGGAGCCCGGGGTCGTCGCGCTCAGCGTGTCGTAGCCCATGAGGCCCAGGTGGGGCACGCGGACGACGTTGGAGCGGAGGTTGGGCGCGGTGGCCTGCATGATGGCCGGGTGGCGCAGCAGGCTGTCATCGCGGTCCGCGAGGAGGAGCAGGAACTCGGCGGCCATCACCTCACCCGAGATGAGATCGCCGATGTTGGAGGGGACAACTTCGTTGGCCATGAGGTCGGTCCGTGGGGCTGAGGTGCGCTGCCCTACGTCCGATCACGGAGACGACCCGGGGGCGGAAGCGCTGGCCCTACGTCCTGTGACGGAGACGACCCGGGGCCTTCCGTCCCCGTGCTACCGAGGGTCAGCCAGCCTTTTCGGGACGCCAGTGCTTTCGGAGCTTCCGGAGCTCCGAGACGTTGCCGGTGCGCTGAGCCTCGGCGACCTTCGCCTTGAGGGCGTCCATGTCGAGCTGGCCACCCGAGCCGGGAGGCTGGCCGCCACCGCCCACGGCCTTGGGGCGCTGCCGCTGACCACCGCCGCCACCGCCGCCACCGCCGCCGAGGTCCACGCCGAGAAAGGGGCGCAGGGACGCGGGCGCCTCGTCGGGCTTCTCCTTGAGGCCCTTGATCCAGTCCCCGAGTTCGGGGCGGCCCTCCTCGGGAAGGCGGGCGTACTTGCTCTCGAAGGTCTCGATGATGTCGGGCTCGGTGGTGCCCAACGCGGAGCTGACGTCCTTGTAGCGGCGGTAGCGGCTCTCGGCGGCCTCGGCTTTGCCCGTGGCCTCGCGGAGCTGCCCGGCCAGGGTGTCGTAGTTGGCCGTCTTCTCGGTGAGCGTGCCGACCTGGCCCTTGAGGTCGGTGACCTGGCTCTCGAGGTTGTTCTTGGCGGTCACGACCCGCTGGTAGGTCTCCCAATCGACTGTCTTGCCGCCGCTGCCGCTGCCGCTGCCGCCGGTTCCACCACCGTTTCCACCGTCGCCGCTCTCCCCGCCCTCGAAGCAGGTATAGGCCGAGCCGGTCAGGGCGAGCAGGGCCAGGGCTGCAGGCAGCCCCTGGGCCCGAAGCTGGTCGAGCTGGGTGCGCATGGTCACGTCCTTGGGTTGAGCGCCCGGTGCTACCGAGGTCAGGCGCTGAACTGCTGGTTGTCGCGCTCGATGAGCTCGAGGGCGCTGATTGCCTCGTCGCGAGTCAGGCCCGGGTGGAGCTTTCGGTAGGCCTCGACCCGGCTGAGCAACCCGCCCTCGATGAGCTTCGCCATCTGCTCCATCTCGGCTTGGATCTCCGCGGAGTCCTTGGGGATCGAGAAGTAGTTGATGCGCCCGCCCTGGGTCGGCAGGCCCATCAGGCCCGAGGTCAGCGCCAGCAGGCGCAAGTCCGAGCGCCGGAACATCGGCTCGTAGGACTGCTGGGCCCAGCGCTGCTCCTCGCGGGACACGGCCAGGCTCATCGCCGAGCGCACGTCCGACTGACGCCGGGACACTCCCACGCTGCCCAGGGCCATCTCGACCAGGCGGCGCTCGTAGCGCTCGACGCTGGCCAGCACCTTCTCGGGATCGACCGGGTTGGCGAACTGATTTAGGGTGGGCTGGCCCGGGTGCTCGGGAAGCTGCTCGAACATGAGCAGCGTTGCAGGGTCCGCCACCACCTCGGATCGACGGCCGTCCTGAGAGGTCGTCGCCCCCAGCGGCCTGACGCCGATGCCGTAGCGCTGGGCCCAAGCGGCGTTTCGCAGGATGTGCCCGAAGAAGGTGTAGTAGACGCCGAGCTGCAAGGCGCCCTCGAACACCTCGGCCATTGTGTACGGGTCCAGCGTGTAGCCGGTCTCCGCGGCCCGAAAGGGGACGTAGGGCATGACGGCTTGTTCGTCGATGACCCAGGGGTAGGCGTCCCCGCTGAATTGGCCCTCGAGCACCTCGCTGCTGACGTCGACGCCGTCCTCGTCGAGCGCAACGTAGCGCCGCTGGCCAGGGTTCACGACCAGCTGGACCCACTTCTCGGCGTCGCGCGGGTCCTCGACCCAATGCTTGACCTCGAGCAGACGGTCCGGGCGCAGCGGGTGGCTCTTGACCTGGACCATGTCGGGATGAGCGAGCTGAAACGCCGGCCCGTCGTCTTCGTCGAAGTCCACCCGGACGAACATGTTGTTGAGCCCGATGGTGTCGCGCTGGTTGCGCTGGGCCAGTTGCCAGTAGCCGGCCTCAGCGATGGCCTCGGCGGCGAGCTCAGCGCCCTCGGGGGCCATCACCTCGGGAACCTTGCGGTACAGCGCCGCGAGGCTGGTGCAGACCGACCAGGCGGGGTTGCTGGTCATGTCCGGGCGCAGTCCCATCTTCTTCGCGCGCGGGCTGCCCACGGCCTCGACGACGCGCTTGCGAACGTCGGAGATGTGCTGGCTGTAGAGGATGCGCCGGCGCAAGCGGCTGTGCTCGATGCGGAGCTGCTCGGCGGTGCTCTCGGGCAGCGGGGGCCCCGTCGGGACTTCGATGTTGTCGAGCATGCCCGGTTCTACCGATGGCGGCCCGGTAGCACGGGGCGCAAGGAGCCCCACCCATGGCCACCGACCTCTCCGGACAGAATGTCCTCCCCGCAACCGCGAAGGAGACCATCGGCACCAGCTACGTCACGCTGACCGTGCCGAAGACAGCCCAGCGCGTCGACGTCTACTTCGAGACGAATGACGGCTATTTCAGCTACGACAGCGGCACGCCTAGCGAGGACTGCCCCGTCCCTGCGGACACCTGGTTCGTCCTGTGGGAGAAGCCCGAGAAGTACAGCCAGGCGGACTACACCGTGCAGGTGAAGACCGCGCTCGCCGGCACAACCGTCTTCTACCGGGTGGTGTGATGAGCGGCGCTCCGGCCCTCTACCTGACGCCCGTGCCCTCGGGGAGTGCCGCCTCCATCGAGTACGTTGACCTCTCCGCGCTCACGCCCTCCGGGCCAGGCGCGGCGCTGATCGACAGCATCACCGACCAGGGAGGGGGCTGGTATCGCATCAACCTGGCCGACCTGACCAGCGACTCAAACCACTACGACGACATCGACCTCGAGGGCGCGTTCGTCGTCGACGACCTGGCGGACAGCTTCGCCGAGCTCTTCGGCTACCAGGTCACCATCGAGACGAAGAACCTCACCACGAAGCCGGACATCTACTGCGGCGCCGTGCTGTGCAACTCCACCTTGACCGAGGGCGTCGCGCTCCAGCACGACGAGTACCCGACGGGCGGCCACTACTCCGCAATGCGGAGCGTCGACGGTCTCTTCGGCACCAACGCCAGCGGACAGGGAGGAACGGGCGCCGAGATGATCGCGAAGGCGGTGCTCCAGCACGTCCCGACAGGCGGCGACATTCAGTACGCTTGGCACGCACACGTCGTCGGAGCGACCGTCGAGCCGTCGGCCGCGCAGTCGTCGGGCGAGGGCGCAGAGAACGAGACGCTCACCAGCGGAACGCCGAAGTTCGGCCTTGTGCTCGGCTGCAAGGCGGCCGACCTGGGCTCGGGCGAGTACGTGGACGTGCGCATCGGCAAGGTCGCCCTCAGCTGGTAGCGGTCAGCGGCTCATCACAACCTCGGGCAGGTGGTCGTAGCGGGTGACCTCGCGCCAGATGTCGCGGAGCGAGTACATCCAGGCGTCGAGAATGTCCTTGAGCTCGTGCTTGTCGCCGTAGTCCCACTTCTGCAGCGCTTGGATCAGCACCTTGCAGCGCGGGTGAACGAGGACCCGATCGGCGGCCAGCTCGCCATACATCCAGCGGCAGCGGATGTCCTTGGTGCGGCGCCGCGCTGAGCTCTGGGCCCCGCCTTCCTTCGCGTTCTTGATGCGGGGCTGCAGGTGCTCGAGAGGCACGCCGAGCTGGCGTGCGAGGTGCCGGGCCAGCTCCTTGATGCTGGACTCGGCGAAGCGGCTCTTGACCGGGTTGTCGCCGTAGACGTAGTCAACGTCCGTCCACTTCACACCGTGCCGGCGCAGCATGCGCAGCGTGTGGCGCGCGAAGACCTCCATGGTGCTCGTGCCCGGGAGCACGACCTCGTCGATGGCGTGGATGTAGCTGTAGGTGCGGCCCTCCTCCTCGTGCTTGACGTCCCAGACGTAGCTCAGCACCGCGGCCAAGCCCTTTTCGCGGTCCGCTGTGGCGAAGTCGAAGCCGAGGGCGATGCGCACCTTCGTCTTCGGCAGGTGCTCGCTGACGTGCTTCAGGGGGTCGAAGCTGGCGAAGAACTGGCCCTCGCAGCGGCTCTCCCACTCCCCATCCAGGCGGATCGGCGCGTTGATGGGGTCCGTGCGCTTCCTCACCTTGTCGATGAAGGCCTGGTCCCAGGGGGTGCCGGCCTTCGTCCGCCGCACGAGGCCCGTGATGGGGCTGACCTGGCTCTCTGCGGTGAGCGGCTGGTGGAAGTCCCTGACGAGGCCCTGTTCGCACAGCTCGCGCAGCCAGGGCAGCGGAGGCCCGTTGATGGGGGTGAGCGTGATGCCGATGCCACCCTCGGTGTTTTTTACCCGCTCGAAGCACTCCTCGTAGACCTCGGGCGCGGGGGGCTCGTCCATCAGGATGTAATCGAACTCCGCGCCGGCCAGCGCCCCGGCGCCCTGAGCGTTGCCGTAGATGTGCAGCTCGGAGCCGTTCAGCCACTGCACCACAGGCTTGTGGCCCTTGAAGCCGGTCTTGCTGCTGAACTCGGTGCCGGGGACCAGCTCGACGTTGTTGTCCTTGCCGACGAGCTCCCACAGCACCCGCTGGATCTCGACGGACTGGATGAGCGAGAAGCACACCAGCGCCAGGCGGACCGGACCGGACCGAACCCTCTTGAATGGGTGCTTCCCTCGCGCTCGGAAGATGAGCTCCGCGGCGCCGCAGGTGCTCTTCCCCATGCGGTTGCCCAAGCGCAGCAGGTGCGGCTCGGGCCCGTCGTGGCTCATCCACTCGATCTGGTACGGCAGCCACGCCACGAAGTCGACGGGCGCCTGGTCGACCTTGACCTTGAGGGCCCGGACCTTCCTGGACAGGGTCTGAAGGAGCGCGCTCACTCGACGACCCGGAGGTGCTCCCCGCGAAGCCGGGCCTCACAGGCCTGAAGAATGCGCTGCACCGACACGTCAGGCAGCGCGTAGACGACGCCGATGATGTCCTCGAGCACTTCGTCCGCGCTGGCGTTCTGCAGGCCCTCGCGCTCGGCCTCCCGGGCCTCGGCCTCGCGCTTGGCGGTCAGCTCGAGCTCCTTCTGCAGCAACCGAGACGCGGCGACGTGCGAGCCATCCGCCTCGGCGGCCCGACGCATCCGACGCAGGGTCTGCAGCTCGTCCTCTTCGTCGTCCGCCCGACGCTGCGCTTGGTGGCGGGCGAGCTCGGCGCGGAGCTTGGAGACCTTGTCGCGCGCGGACACCGCCGCGCTGAACTGCGCGTGCTGCTCCGCGTTGCGCGCGGTCTTCAGCATCGCTCGGATCTCACCGAGCAGCTGCGCCTCGCGGCTGCCCTCGGGGGCCCGGCCCATCAGCCGGCCCCGTTGAGCCTGGTTTTTTCAACCTCTCGCGCGCGAAAAACGACTGATGATGAG
>CAZEFP010000067.1:0-10245 GCA_964511565.1 uncultured Planctomycetaceae bacterium | reverse complement strand
ACCGTGGCGAGGCGCAGCGCGGCGGGCTCGACGCAGTGGGAGCCGTCGTACACGCCGCCGCAGCGCACGCTGTGCAGGGCGGTCGCGTTCACCAGCACGGCGGCAGTCGTGTTGGCGACGGCCACCCCGTAGCCCTCCGTGTCCGGATTGAACGCCGGCTGCAGGTCGAGCGCGACGAGCGGGTCGCCGCCCCGCCGTCAGCTCATCCCGTCGATGGTCACGACCCGCGCGCGGAAGCGAGCGGGCTGACCCGCGAGGGGGTGGTTGGCGTCGAGGATCACCGCGTCCGGGTTGACCTCGACGATGACCGCGTCGAGCTCCGCGGTGCCGTCCTGGTCGTCCTCCACCGTGACGTCCACGGTGGCGCCCTTCTCGAGGGGCATCCCCTCCGGGAAGTCCTCGCGGGGAACGGAGACGATGGCCTCGGGGTCGTGGGGACCGAAGGCCTCGCCGGCGGGGCAGGTCACGTCGATGGCGCCGCCGACCTCGAGGCCAGCCAGCGCCTCCTCGACGGTCGGGGGGAGCTCGCCGTCGCCGACGCGGACCTCGAGGGGGTCGCCGTCGGCGGTGGTCTCCAGGATGTCTCCGACTTCGTCCACGAGCTCGATCTCGAGCTCAACCAGGGATCCTTGCTTGATCGTCGTCATGGGGGGCACTCGCCCGCTCGGGCGTGGCGGTCAGCGGGCCGTCCTGCGGCCCCGGTTGGAGGGGAGGGGTGGCGGGCACGAGGGTGTCCCGGGTGCGCGCCGGCGCGGAGGGGCGCAGGTAGGTGTAGCTCGCCAGGGCGTCCTCGTAGCGCCGCCAGAACAGCGCGGAGTCCTCATAGGTGAGGCGTCCCGCCTGGAGGGCGTCCTCCACGTGACCGCGCAGCGAGCGCAGGAGGTCCGCCTCGGAGTAGTCGACGTACTCGAGCACCTCGCGGACGCGGTCGCCGCGCATGACGTGGGTGAGCTTCGAGCGGCCCGACTCGTCCAGGTCCACGTGCACGATGTTGGTGTCCCCGAACAGGTTGTGCATGTCGCCCAGGATCTCCTGGTAGGCGCCCACCAGGAAGAAGCCCATGAAGTACGGCTCGTCCGGCCGCTGGTCGTGCACCTCGAGGGTGTGCTTGACGCCGCGCAGGTCGATGAAGCGCTGGATCTTGCCGTCGGAGTCGCAGGTCAGGTCCGCGAGGACCGTGCGGCGGCGGGGCTCCTCGTCCAGCCGTTGGATCGGCATGACCGGGAACATCTGGCCGATGGCCCAGGCGTCCGGGAGCGACTGGAACACCGACATGTTCAGGAACATGGTGTCGGCCAGCGCCTTCTCGAGATCCTCGAGGTCCTCGGGCGCGTACTCGACCTTCCGTGCGGTGCTGAGCACCGCGCGGCAGGCGCGCCAGAAGTGCTCCTCGACCTGGGCCCGCTCGTCCAGTCCGAGCTGGCCCGTGTTGAACAGCAGCATGCCCTGCTCACGGAGGTCCAGGGCGTCGTGGTACACCTCGAGGTACTTGCGCGGCGTGACCGTCGCCGCAAGCTCGGCCATGGACAGGACCACCTCGGGCGAGTCGGGCGCCACGGGAGCTGCCTCGTCGGAGGGCTCGAAGGTGGTGACCCCCGCGGCCTCGGCGATCAGTACGGCGTGGTGCGCCACCAGGGCCCTGCCAGACTCGGTGACGATGGTGGGGGCGGGGATGCCGTTCTCCTTGACCGCCTCGGCGAGGGCGTACACCACGTCGTTGGCGTACTCCTGCAAGGAGTAGTTCTTGCTCGACTCGAAGTTCGTGCGGGAGCCGTCGTAGTCGATCCCCAGACCACCCCCGGCGTCGAACCACCGGATGTTGGCGCCCAGCCGGGTGAGGCCCACCAGGATGTTCGTGGCCTCGCGCATGGCCTGCTTGAACGAGCGGATGTGGGTGATCTGGCTTCCGATGTGGAAGTGAAGGAGCTCGAGGCAGTCGAGCATCTCCTCCTGACGGAGCACCTCCACGAGCTGCACGATCTCGCGCGTGGTGAGGCCGAACTTCGACCGGTCCCCGACCGAGTCCTGCCAGCGCCCCGAGGAGCGAAAGGAGAGCTTGCAGCGCACCCCGATCCGGGGGCGGATCTCAAGGTCGCGGGTGGCGTCGATGATGGTCTGCAGCTCGGTGAACTTCTCGACCACGATGATCGGGGTGATCCCGAGCCTGGAGGACAGCATCGCGGTCTCCACGTACTCGGCGTCCTTGTACCCGTTGCAGATCATCAGGGCGTGCTCGCCGGCCTCCAGCGCGATGCCCGCGATGAGCTCCGGCTTGCTGCCGACCTCGAGTCCCATCCCGAAGCGGCGGCCCTCGCTCATGAGGGTCTCGACCACCGCGCGCTCCTGGTTCACCTTGATGGGGAAGACGCCGCGGTAGGGCGCGTCGTACTCGAACTCCTCGCGGGCGTTCTGGAAGGCCGCGTTCAGGTCGCGCACCCGCGCGCGCAGCAGCCCGTCGAAGCGGAGCAACAGCGGCGTCGCCACGCCCCGGCGGCGGATCTGGGCGACGAGCTCGTAGAGGTCGATGCCCGGTCCCGGGTCGTCCGAGGTCGCCTCGGGGTGCACCATGACGCGGCCGGTCTCGCTCACCTGTACGTAGGGGCGGCCCCACTTCTCGACGAGGTAGAGGTCGGTGCTTTGTTCGGGGGTCCAGCGGGTCATGGCGGTCTTGCCTCCTCGAGGATCGTCGGGCCTCGCAGGTTGGGCGAACAAGGATAGCGGCGACTCCGGAAGCGGGTGGCCGGCGGTGTTTTTCTCATGGAGACGGAGGTCCCCCGGTATGGTCTGACCATGACTCGAATCCGCATGACGCGCTCGGTGAGCGCACTTCTGAAGGGCGCCGATGCCCTGCTCGTGGTGGCCCCCAAGGCGCGCTTCGAGGATGGCTCCTTCCTGGACTGCCTCCCCGAGGCGCTGATGCGCCTCGCCCTCGACCTCGCGAGCGACCTCGACCCCGGCCGGAACGGGCTCGCCGCCGGGACCCTGACGGGGGAGGTCCCGCGCAAGCTGGCGGTGGGGGTGCTCCCCGACGAGGTCTCACGGCACAACTCCCCCGCCCGGGCCGAGGCGATCCGGCGGGTGGTGGCCCAGTCGAGTACAGGCCGCAAGGGCTCGGCGGCGATCCTCCTGGTGCTGGATGACGCGGACCACCTGACGGCGGCCATGGGGGCGGTGGGCAAGGCGCTCCCGCTCTACCGCAAGCCCGCGCGCCTGACGGCGACGGGGAAGCCGGGTAAGTCCGCGCCGGAGCCCAAGCTCAACGTGATGGCCATCGGGCCGGACGAGCAGCCGGTGACCCCGGCCAAGACGATCATGCCCACGGTGGACGGCGCCCGCCTCGCGGCGCGGCTCGTGGACATCCCGCCCACCGAGCTGAACCCCAAGGCCTTCCAGGCGGAGGCCCAGAAGCTCCTGCGGGGCGCGACGGGCGTGACCCGCAAGGCGATCGTGGGGGACGCGCTCCTCAAGGCTGGCATGGGCGGTATCCACGGCGTCGGGCGCACCGCGCTCGAGGCCCCGCGCATGCTCGTCTACACGTACACGCCGACCGCCAAGAGCCGCGCCAAGCGCCACATCGCGCTCGTGGGCAAGGGCGTGACCTACGACACCGGCGGCCTGTCCCTGAAGATCAGCGGCGGCATGGTCGGCATGAAGGCTGACATGGGCGGCGCGGCCGCGGTGCTCGGCGCCTTCCACTCGCTCGTGAAGGGCGGCGCGCCGTGCAAGGTCAGCGCGGTGATCTGCCTCGCGGAGAACGCCATCGGCCCCGCGGCGGTCAAGCCCGATGATGTGCTGCGCATGCACAGCGGCATGACGGTGGAGATCAACAACACCGACGCCGAGGGGCGCCTGCTCCTGGCCGACGGCGTGAGCTACGCCGCGCGCAAGCTCAAGGCCGACACCGTCATCGACATCGCCACCCTCACCGGCGCCCAGGGCATCGCGACCGGTGCGATGCACGGCGCACTCATCGCCAGCGACGAGGACCTCGAGCGGACGATCTTCGAGTCCGGACGGACCAGCGGGGACCTCGTCCACCCGATCCCCTACGCGCCGGAGTTCTACCGGGACGAGTTCAAGAGCCAGATCGCGGACATGAAGAACTCGGTCGCGAACCGCATGAACGCCCAGTCCAGCTGCGCGGGCGAGTTCGTCCACTGGCACCTCGACGGCACCGACGCCCGCTGGGCGCACGTCGACATGGCCTTCCCCGCCGTCCGCGCCGGCCGCGGCACGGGCTACGGCGTCGCCCTTCTCACCCAGGCCGTCCGCGACCTCGCCTCATGATCTTCCTCAACACAGCCATCGGCGCGGCCCTCGCCCTCGCCGCCTCCTCCACGTCCCCCTCGACCGGCGCGGCCGTGCCCGCGGCCACCCCGAGCGCCTCGCCCGGCGGCTGGGTGAGCCTCTTCGACGGCAAGACCCTCGACGGCTGGACCGAGAAGGGGGGGCGGTACGACGGTGACGCCGACTGGACCGTGGAGGACGGCGCCATCGTCGGCCGCGAGGCCGAGGGCGCGCGCGGCGGCCTGCTCTACACCGAGGGCATGTACGCCGACTACGAGTTCGAGTGCGACGTCAAGGTCACCGCGCCCTTCGACAGCGGCATCTTCGTCCGCATGCTCCCGAAGCAGCGCGGCGCGCAGTTCACCATCGACGACCGCCCCGGCGGCAGCATCTGCGGCATCTACTCCGACGGCTGGGTCTACAAGGAGACCGGCGGGAGTCAGGCCTGGCGTAGCGGCGAGTGGTGCCACGTGCGCGTGCGCTGCGTCGGGGACCCGATGCACCTCGTGGCCTGGATCGACGGCGAGCGCGTCCTGGACTACCGCATCCCGGAGGGCCTGAGCCCCTTCGCTCGCTCGGGCCGGATCGGCATCCAGGTCCACGGCGGCCGCGACGACCCCGAGGACGCCGCCGTGCGCTTCAAGAACCTCCGCGTGCGGGAGCTCCCCGCCGGGGCGGACCAGACGTTCGAGCGCGCCGAGGACGGTACGCTCACCCTGACCGCGGCGGGGGAGGCGGCCGGCTGGGAGAGTCTGTTCAACGGCCAGGACCTCACCGGGTGGGCTCCCGCGGGCAGGCCCGAGGCCGGACTCGACGACGCCGCCTGGACCGCGGCGGGCTATCGGGTCCAGGACGGCGAGCTGCAGGCCCTCATGCGCGGCAACGCGGGCCACATCCGCACGTCGCGCATGGACTTCGATGACTTCGAGTTCCGCATGGACTTCAAGCTCTCGCGGCTCTGCAACTCCGGCCTGTACCTGCGCTCCACGGAGGAGGGCAACCCGTCCTTCAACGGCTGCGAGGTGCAGATCCTCGACGACTTCAACTGGGAGGCGGCGAGCGGCAGCAAGCTGGCGCCCTACCAGTTCACCGGCGGGCTCTACGGCGCCCAGGCCCCCGCGAAGTCGGCGCTCAACCCCATCGGCGAGTGGAACACGTACCAGGTCAACTGCGTGGGGACGCGCATGCACTGCGCCCTCAACGGGGTGATCCTCTGGGACGTGGACACCAGCACGATCACGCCGAAGCAAGGGGAGCCCTTCGCCAAGCGCGCCAGGCGCGGCTTCATCGGCATGCAGCGCCACGGCGCGGCCGGGAAGACGGACTCCGACGTCGGCATCGCCTTCCGCAACCTCTTCGTCCGCGACCTCGAGGTCTCGGGCGGGACGGACTGAGGGGGCGCCCGGGATGCGGCTACGGCTCCTGCCGAGCTCGTTCCCGGGCTCTTCCGCCGAGGCCCCGGCCCCGCGGATCGCCGCCCAGCCCCTCACCAGCTTCGTCGTGGAGGGGGCCGGGGCGGGTCCGCTGGCGGTGGACGCGGGGAGCCTTGGGCTCGTGGGCGAGCCCGCCGAGATGGGGCAGATCGAGGGCCTGGTCCTGACCCATGCCCACATCGACCACGTGGCGTCGCTCCCCATGTGGGTCGAGGGGCTCCTCTCCCTGGACCGGGCTCCCGTGCGCGTCCACGCCTCGGAGGGGGCTATCGCTGCCCTGCGGGCGCACCTCTTCTCCGGGCCCCTCTTCCCCGACTTCGAAGCCCTCCGGGAGGCGGACGGCCGACCGTTGATGGAGCTGGTGCCCTTCCCCGAGGGGCCGCCCTTCGAGCTGGCAGGGTTCCAGGTCACGGCCCTCCCGGTGGCGCACCCCGTGCCCACCCACGGGCTCCTCGTGGACGATGGGGAGGACGCGGTGCTCTTCGGCGCGGACTCCGGTCCCTGCGACGCGCTTTGGCAGGTCGCGGTCGCGGCGCCCCGCCTGCGCGCGGTCGTGCTCGAGGCGAGCTTCCCCGAGCGCATGCAGGCCATCGCCGACGGCTCCGGACACCTGACGCCGGCGACGCTCGCGGAGGAGCTCGAGCGGGTCCCCGAAGGGGTGCGCGTGCTCCTGGCCCACCTCAAGCCGGCGTACCGCGCAGAGATCACCGCGGAGCTCTCCCGGCGGGTCGGGGACGCCGTGGAGTTCCTCGAGCCCGGCGCCTGGGTGGACCTCGGTCAGTGACCGCGGTCGGGGGACGCCACCGGCGTCTCCGACAGGACCTCGTCCAGGGTCGCCACCAGCCGGCGGACCTCGTCGTCGGTGAAGGTGATGGGCGGCTTGATCTTGAGCACGTTGCCTTGGGGCCCGTCGGTCCCGATCAGGACGCCACGCTGCCGCATGCGAAGAGCCACGTAGCGCGCCGCGTCGCCGGCGGGCTCCCGCGTCTCACGGTCCCGCACCAGGTCCACGCCAAGGTAGAGGCCTCGCCCGCGCACGTCGCCGATGATCGGATGCCGCTCCACGAGCGGCGCCATCTCCGCGAAGAAGAGCTCGCCGGCCCGCCGCGCGCGCTCCATCAGCCCCTCGTCCTCGATCACGTCGAGGACCGCCTGGCCGATGGCAGCGGACACGTGGTTGCCGCCGAAGGTGGCGAAGAACTCCATGCCGCCCGCGAACCGGTCGGCGATCGCGCGGGTCGTGGCCACGGCCGCCAGGGGGTGCCCGTTCCCCATGGGCTTGCCCATGGTCACGATGTCCGGTCGCGCGCCCTGCTCCTCGAAGGCCCAGAAGTGCGTCCCGACGCGCCCGAAGCCCACCTGGACCTCGTCCGCGATGGCGAGGCCCCCCGCGGCGCGCACCGCGTCGAAGGCCCCCTGCAGGTAGCCCGCGGGCGGGACGATCTGTCCCCCGCAGCCGACGATGGCCTCCGCGAGCAGCGCGTAGGGCGACCGGCCTCTCTCCCCGAGCTCGGCCAGGAGCTGGTGGACCCGGGCGAGGTAACGCGGGCCGCTCTCGGGGCCGAGGTGGTCCCCGCCGTGGGGATCGGGGATCGGGAGGACCGTGACGCCGTCCGGCACCGGGAAGCCGCCGCGGCCCGCGAACTTGTAGTGGCTCGCGCCGACGGTGGCGCCGGTGTGCCCGTGGTACCCGTGCTCCAGCACGAGCAGCTCCTCCGCGCCGGGCGTCGCCGCCGCCCGCGCGATGCGCAGGGCGAGCTCGTTGGCCTCGGAGCCGCTGCAGACGAAGTAGATCACGTCCAGCCCCTCGGGGAGCCGCGCGCGCAGGCTCTCCGCGTACCGGTGGAGCCCCTCGTGGAGGTAGCGGGTGTTGGTGTTGAGCAGCCCCATTTGGCGCTGGCCCGCGGCGACCACCCGCGGGTGGCAGTGGCCCACGTGGGGGACGTTGTTGACCGCGTCGAGGAAGGCGCGGCCCTCGGCGTCGAAGAGGGTCGTCCCCTCGCCCCGGACGATCTGCAGCGGGTCGGCCTCGTGCTGGATCGACATGGAGCGGCAGAACGTGGCGCGGCGCTCGACGTGGAGGGCCGCGGTGTCCGCCTCGCCCGCGTCGCAGGTGTCCAGGCCGAGCAAGGGCGCGGGGTCGGGGCAGAGCCCGGTCCACGCGCGCCGCCAGGTGGGCGCGGCCACGCCGGGGAAGTCGCCGCTCCGCCCGAGTCGGTCGAGGACGATCTGGAAGTGCAGGTGCGGGGGCCAGCCCCCGTTGACGGTCTCGGCTCCAAGGCGTCCGACGAGCTCACCTGCCGCCAGCGGGGCGCCGGGCTCGAGGCGCCCGAGGACCTCCTCGTCCAGGTGGCCGTAGAGGGTGAAGAACGGACGCCCGTCCTCCCCCTCGTGCTCGAGCATCACCGTGGGGCCGTAGTCGAGGTGTGCTGGGTTGCGCTGGACGCTCAGCACCGTGGCGGCGAGCGGCGCGAACACCTCGGTGCCCTCCGGGGCGAAGAGGTCCACGCCCAGGTGAACGGTTCGAGGCTCGGCCCCGTCTTCCCGCTCCTCGACGAAGGAGTCCGACCGGTAGAGCAGCCGCGCCTCGTCATGGAACCCCACCGCAGCGGGGGCGCCCGCCGCGACTCGCTGGGACTCGATGTCGGCGGCCCACGCCGAGAAGGGGCGCTCCCGGCCGCCCTTCACCGTGAGGGGGCTATCCAGGGAGAGGTCCACGCGGGGTGCGTCCTCGAGTCCGCGCCCGAGGACAGGCGCGAAGGACCGGTCCCGGGCCCAGCGCTGGGAGCTCGCGGCGCGGGGGACGGGGGAGGCCCCGGCGGCGTCGCGGAGCACGGCGGTGGCGAGGCGCGGGTGCACCTGGTCGAGCGCCTCGAGCGCCCGCCAGGCCGGCGCGGCGCTGATCTGGTGGTAAGCGTTGTCGCCCCCGTGTTCGGGGGCACGCTCCGAGGAGATGGCGAGGCTGGTGCCGAGCCTCAGGAGGGCGAGCTCGAACAGCACGTCGAGCTCCCCATCTGACAGGGGCGCCGCCGCGTGGTAGCCGGCCACCACGTGGGCCATGGCCGAGAGGGGGTCGCGCTTGCCGAGGGCCGCGTACGCCGCGGCGATGGCGACCTCGCCGACCCTGGGGGCGAGGGCGGCGTCGCCGAAGTCGATCAGCCCCGAGAGCTGAACGCGGCCCTCGGTCACCCGGACGAGAACGTTGTGCTCGTTGGCGTCGTGATGGATGAGCTGGTGGGGGAGCTCGGCGACCCGTTCGAGCAGGGGACCCCAGCTCGCCCCCAGGTGTCTCGCCAGCAGGGCGCGGCGCGGCTCGGTGGCCACGAACTTCAGGCGCTCGTCGATGGTGGCCGGGCCGTCCATGAGGCGCCAGCTGGGGGTGGCTGCGGCGGGCGGAGTGTAGTCCTGGCTCAGGTCCGCGAGGGCGAGATCCAGCACCCCGAGGGTCCCGCCCAGCTCCCGGAGCAGCCCTGGAGCGTGGGGAGCGACCTTGGCCAGAGGCCGGCCGGGCAGGTACCGGTAGAGCGCCGCGTGGAGGCTGGCCCCCTCGAAGTCGACGGTCTGGATCGCATCGGTGGACTCCCCTCCGCGGAGCATGACCGGCAGCAGGTGGGCGATGGAGGGGGCCCGCTCGGCGAGCGCCTCGAAGAGGTCCCGCTGCTGGTCGAGAGCGGGGCGCCCGG
The DNA here is from genome assembly GCA_964511565.1 of uncultured Planctomycetaceae bacterium. Lineage (GTDB taxonomy): Bacteria > Planctomycetota > UBA1135 > UBA1135 > Saltatorellus. The sequence goes on along the minus strand of CAZEFP010000067.1, from coordinate 842 downwards.
GTCGCGAGGTGAAGACCTTCAGGACCGCGAGGGGGTCTCCGCCGTCCCTCGAGCTCAGGAGGAAGTTCCGGTCAACGTCACCCGGGAGCGGCGCCGCTCGGCCCGCGTCGAGCCCGAAGGCCCCCAGGGCGATCGCCAGGGCGGGCTCGCCCCCCGCGGCGGGGTCCTTCCCCTCGCCTTCCTCGCGCCGATTCATCGCGGAAGGGTACCGGGAGGGGCCCGGGCCAGGGGCCGCGGGAGCCCTTGCGAGCCCTTCGGTCGGCGGCAGAGGCGCCCTGAGGGTGGAAGTCGCATCTATCCGGGGCGCCGGCCGCGCCGAGGGCCCTGTGATCCACGCGCCGGGACCCTAGCCCCAAATGTTTCGGACCCATTCGTCCGATGAACCTCCCGTCGCCCACCCACAGGACCCCTAGATGTTTCCCAAGACCCGTCCCAGGGGTGATGCCCCCGCATCGCCCATCGGTGCCCTCGCAGGGGATACCGCCGAGCGCCTCCGTGAAGCACTCCAGCGCGTGGTGCACGTCCCCGCGCCCGTGGTGGAGGCGCTCACCGTGACCCTCGTCAGCGGCGGCCACGCCTTGATCGAGGGGATCCCGGGGACGGGCAAGACCATCCTCAGCCGTGCCCTCGCGAAGCTCGTGGACTGCAGCTTCAAGCGCATCCAGTTCACCAACGATCTGATGCCCTCCGACGTGGTCGGCGGGTCGGTGTGGCGACCCAGCCAGGAGCGCTTCGAGTTCGTTCCCGGGCCGCTCTTCGCCAACCTGATCCTCGCGGACGAGATCAACCGGACCAGCTCACGGACGCTCTCCTGCCTCCTCGAGGCCATGGAGGAAGGGACC
>CAZEFP010000066.1:0-10283 GCA_964511565.1 uncultured Planctomycetaceae bacterium | reverse complement strand
TCGCAGGCCTGCATGGACTTCTCGACCTCGTAACTGAAGTCCACGTGGCCGGGGGTGTCGATCAGGTTGAGCACGTACTTGTGCCCGTCCTTCTCGTGGACGGCCGTCACGGCGCGGGCCTTGATGGTGATGCCACGCTCGCGCTCCAGCTCCATGTCATCGAGGAGCTGGGCCTTCATCTCGCGCTTCTGCACGGTCCCCGTCAGTTCGAGGATGCGGTCGGCCAGGGTGGATTTCCCGTGGTCGATGTGCGCGATGATCGAGAAGTTGCGGATGTACTTGGGGTCCACTCGTCTGAGACGCAGCGCGCCTGGGTCAGCTGTCCTTGAGGAGTCGGGAGAGCGCGGGCTCGAGCTCCCGGAGCGCGCGGCCGCGGTGACTCACCGTGGCCTTCTCATCGCCCGAGAGGGTCGCGAACACCAGCCCTGTGACCGGGAACCCTTCCTCGGAGAACTCGAAGAGCGGATCGTATCCGAATCCGCCCTCGCCCTGCGGCTCCCGCAGGATCCTCCCGTGCGTGCGACCGATGGCCTCGTGCGCGATCTCGCCGGTCTGGGGCCGGGCGAGTGCCAGGGCGCACACGAACGAGGCGGTCCGATCGCCGTCCGGGACCTCTGCCAGCTCCCGCAGGAGCTTGGCGTTGTTGCCCTCGTCGTCTCCATGGGTCCCCGCGTAGCGGGCCGAGTACACCCCCGGGGCCCCGCCGAGGGCGTCGACCTCGAGCCCCGAGTCATCGGCGAGGGTCCAGAGGCCGGAGTGCTGGGCGCCCTCGCGGGCCTTCTTCGCCGCGTTGGCGGCGAAGGTGTCGCCGTCCTCGACGCACTCGGGGAGGCCCCCGATGTCCGCGGGCTGGACCACCTCCACCCCGAGGGGCGCGGTGATCCGCTGCAGCTCGACGAGCTTCTTCTTGTTGCCGGAGGCGAGCAGCAGCTTCATCTCAGCCCTTCAGCGCCTCGTTCTGGAGCTCGAAGATCCGGCGGATCCCCGACTCGCCCAGGTCGATCAGCTGGTTCAGCTCGGTGCGGTCGAACGGCGCGCCCTCGGCCGCGCCCTGGACCTCGACGAACTTCCCGTCCCCCGTCATGACGAGGTTCATGTCGCTCTCGGCCTTGCTGTCCTCCTTGTAGCAGAGGTCCGCCATCGGGGTCCCGTTCACGACGCCGACGGACACCGCACCGAGCTGGGAGACGAGGGGCCAGCTGCGGAGCTTGCGCTGCTCGTCCAGGCGCGTGAGGGCGTCGTGCAGCGCGACGTAGGCGCCACTGATGGCCGCGGTGCGCGTCCCTCCGTCCGCCTGCAGCACGTCGCAGTCCACCCAGATCGTGCGCTCGGTCAGGGCCTTGAGGTCGACGACGGCGCGCAGGGCGCGACCGATCAAGCGCTGGATCTCCACCGAGCGGCCGTCCACCCGCGCGCCCTTGTCACGGGCCTTTCGGTCGTGGGTGGAGCTCGGGAGCATCGAGTACTCGGCGGTGACCCAGCCCCCGCCCTTGCCCTTCAGGAAGTGCGGAACGCTCTCCTGGACGAAGGCGGTGCAGAGGACTCGAGTCTCTCCGAAGCAGGTCAGGACCGAGCCCTGGGCGTGGTTCGTGAAGCCGCGCTGGAAGGTGATCGGTCGGAGCTGATCGGGGGTGCGGCCGTCGCTGCGCTGCATGGGAATCGAGGGGCGTGGGGGAGGAGGAGGCCTCGAAATGAGGGCGACGAGTGTAGTGAAGGGCGCCCCCCGGTGGGCCGGGGAAGGGCCAGCAACCCCGCTCCGTCGCGACCGGGGACGCCCGGCGCTGCCGCGCGCCCTCAGGGAGCGGGCCGCACTCCGCGGACGTGGGCCACCGGGAGGTGCCGGGCGCCGTCCTCGTCCTCGACCCTGAGGCCGAGGAACGGGTCGAGCCCCGCCCAGGTGCCGGAGACCTCTCGCTCCGCCCCCTCGACCAGGACGTGCTCGCCGGCCAGGGCGCAGCGGCTGAAGAACTCGGCGTAGAGGCCCCGGGGGTCCTCGCTCACCTGCGACACCCGGCGCTCGAGCGCGGTCACGAGCCGCTCCTCGATCTCGGCGAGCTCCAGCTCTGGGGCGAGTTCCTCGAGGGAGGCGACGGCGCGCTCGGCGCGCAGGGTGGCCGAGGGGCCGCGTCCCGAGACGTTGAGGCCGATCCCGAGCACGAAGGTGGTGGGCCCCTCCGCTCGGAGCCCCCTGGACTCGGCCAGGACGCCGGCGATCTTGGCGCCCGCGAGCGTGGTGACGTCGTTCGGCCACTTGATCGTGACTCCGGCGCCGGTCGAGGTCACGAGGTCGTGGACGGCCAGCGCTCCGGCGCAGGTCCACGCGCCAGGGGGCGGCATGGCCTCGGAGCACAGGACCACGCTGAGGTACAGGCCGCCGACCTCGCTCTCCCAGCGCCGACCGCGGGTCCCGCGCCCGGCGGTCTGGGCCGTCGCGGTGAAGGTGTCGCCGTGACGGGCCTCGCCGGCCTCGATCGCCGCGAACGCGAGGTCGTTCGTGGAGTCGACGACCCCGTGACGGAAGCGCCTCCAGGGGTGAGTGGGCATGACGCTCAGGTCACTCCGAGCCGGCGGCGGGCGGCCAGAGCTCTGCGGCGAGGTGGATCGGGATGCCGTAGCCGATGGTGTAGACGGCGGTCTGGTCCGGGAGCGCCTGGACGCTGACGACGATGCCCACGACGCGACCCGCGGTGTCGGTGAGGGGGCCTCCGCTGTTCCCCGGGTGCACGCCCGCGTCCACCTGAATCTGGTCCCCGACCTTGCGCGACAGGATCCCTCGGAAGATGGACGAGATCACGGTCTCCCCGTCCTGAACGGCGAGGAAGCCCAGGGGGAAGCCGAGCAGGAAGATGTCGCTGCCTGGATCGGGGAGGGGCACCTCGGTGGAGAACGCCCCGTGGACCGGCATGCCGGGGAAGGGCTCGATCTTGAGCAGCGCGAGGTCGACGCCCCTGGTGCTCGTGGAATGGACCGAGGCGGCGTGCCGGGTGGACTGATCGGAGAAGACGACGGTGAGCTCCACGATCTGTTCCAGGAGCGGGGTGCCCCGGATGGCACGCAGCAGCTCGTTGTCCGGTGGCCCTACGACGTGGGCGTTGGTGAAGATCCAGCCGTCCTCGTCGACGCAGAAGCCGGACCCCGTGGACTCGAGCACGAACTCCGCGCCGCGGCCGTCGAAGTTGGGCTCAGCGGCCGGGCCCTCTCCGTCGAGGAACAGCAGCTCTCCGGTCTCCACGTTCCGGATCCGGACCTTGTTCTCGATCAGCACCACCGATCGTCGGACGTCGGCCACGCCGCTCACCCGGGCCTGGGCCAGGTTGACCGGGTCCAGGAGGTCGACCCTCTGTCGCGCGTCCCGCAGCTCGGAGCGGGTGGCGTCGAGGTCCAGGCGGGCCGCTTCCAGGTCCCGAACCACGCGGTCGAGCACGCCCTTCTCGCCACCTCTTCGCTCCAGCTCGACCACGCGCTCCCGCAGCCGAGCCTCCTCCGCGGCTCTCGTCTTGACCGAGGCCTCGAGGGTCTCGGCCCGCCGCAGCAGGTCCCCCTCGAGGGAGCGCAGGGTGGCGAGCCGTGACTCGGAGCGGTTCGACTCCTCCTCGGCCCGGTCCCGCTCGCGCTGGTCGAGGGCGGCGATCTGCGCGTAGGCGTCGGCGAGGCGCGCCTCGTACTCGGCGGACCGGGCGTCGAGCTCGTCCTTCATGTCGCTCGTGCTCCGCCGTGACTCCCATGCGACCCAGGCGGACGCGCAGAGCAGCAAGGCGACCAGGATCGAGAGCCGCAGCCGGCTGCTGCGCTGGCCTCGCTCCACGATCTCCTCGACCTCGCCCGTGTTGGGGCGCAGCTCCTCGCGGCGCACGAAGACGGTGTCGTTCAACTCGCGACCGCCGACCACGAGGAACTTCGGGCCCACGCTACCCAGGCGGACCAGGTCGCCCACCGAGAGCTCCGCGCTCCCCTCGATCGGCTGGCCGTTCACCAGGGTGCCGTTGCTCGAGCCGAGGTCCACGACCGTGAGCACGCTCCCGCGCCGTTCGAATCGGCAGTGGTGGGACGAGACCGAGGGGTAGCGGCCCTCCACCAGGGCGATGTCGTTGTCCTCGGCTCTACCAGCCGTCAGGCCCGCGTCAGCGTCGCCGCCGCGGTCCTGACGCAGGTCCATGGGGGCGGGGTACCCGACCACGTCCACGGGCTTGAGGCGCAGGGCGCCAGCGGGTGCGAAGGGGTCCTTCATGGGCCTCCAGAGCTTGCCGAGTCCTCTGCGCGGGCGCGATACACTCGCTCCGTTCTCTTCTCCGCACCCCCCCGCCCCAAAGCCATGCTCCTCGCTTCCCTCGCCATCCTCTCCGCGCTCGCGATCCCCCAGGGTGCAGCCTCCGGGGAGGAGGTCCTCCGCGATCACGCGCCCATCCGCCTCGGCGACGACGCCGCCAACCAGTGGGCGGAGCCGTTCTTCCCGGGCGCAGCCTACGACGGGTCGGTCGCAAGACCGGAGGACTTCCTGGGTCAGCCCGTCGGGAGCCGGCTCGCGAGCCACGACGAGATGCTGCGGATCCTCCGGGCGATCGCCGCGTCCAGCGAGCGGGTCACGATGGAGCGGTACGGGGAGACCTACGAGGGCCGGCCGCTGGTGACCCTCGTGATCACGTCACCCGCGAACCACGCTCGCATGGACAGGATCCGCGCCACGGCGCGTCGGATCTGGGACCCGCGTGGGGAGGGGGCGGCGCTCGACGCCGCCCTCGCCGATCAGCCGGCCGTGGCGTGGATGGGCTACGGGATCCACGGGGACGAGACCTCGGCCTCCGAGGCGGCGCTGCCGGTGGCGTACCACCTCGCCGCCTGCACGGACGAGGCGGTGACGTCGATGCTCGAGGACACCGTCGTTGTCCTCGACCCGTGCCTGAACCCGGACGGCCGCGAGCGCATCCGGTCGATGGTCCTCCAGACCGCCGGTTACCGGGCCAACCTCGACAACGGTGCGATGCAGCGCGGCCGCTGGCCCAACGGGCGGGGCAACCACTACCTGTTCGACATGAACCGGGACTGGATGGCGGGTGAGGCGCCCGAGACGCGCGGCCGATGGGCGCGGCTCCTGGACCTCCCGCCCCAGCTCTTCGTGGACGCCCACGAGATGAGCGGGCTCGACACGTTCCTCTTCTACCCGCAGAGCGCGCCTCGTAACGCACACCTGCCGAAGCGGCTCCTCCACTGGCAAGGGGTGCTCGCGGACGACGCCGCGCGCGTCTTCGATGGGTACGGGTGGGGGTACTACACGCGGGAGTGGGCCGACGCCCTCTACCCGGGCTACTCGGACGCCTGGGGCAGCCTCACGGGCGCCATCGGCATGCTCTACGAGCAGGGCCGGACCATCGGCGCGCCCCTCAAGCGTGAGTCGGGGGAGATCGTCTCCTACCGCGAGACCGTGCACGGGCAGGTGGCGGCGAGCCTCGCGAACCTCGAGACCTTCGCCGCGAACCGCGAGGAGATCCTGCGTGACTACCTCGCCCACCGCCGCGCGGCCTGTGAGCCGGTCTCCGAGCCGGGGAAGGGGGCCTACCTCGTGGTCCCGTCCGCGGACGTCGAGGTCGACGCGCGCCTCATGCGAGCCCTCCTGTCCCAGGGCATCGAGGTCTTCCGGGCGTCGGAGGCCTTCGAGGCGGCGGACGTCACGGGGCCGCTCGGAGACGCCGAGGCGACCCGGACTTTTCCCGAGGGCACCTGGATCGTGCCCTCCGCTCAGCCCCAGGGCGCGATGATGCGCGCTTACCTGGAGTTCGACCCCAGGCTCGACGCCGAGTTCCTCCAGAAGGAGCGAGAGTCCATCGAACGCGGCAAGGGGTCGAAGGTCTACGACGTGACCGCCTGGTGCCTCGGCCGGCAGCTGGGGGTCCAGGGTTACTGGGCCTCCATGCCGACCGTGGAACGGTCCCTCGCTGGCCCTGTCCAGGCACCGGCCGGACCGGTGGGAGATACGAACGGGGCGTATGCCTGGGTCGTGGACGGGGACGACCGGCGTTCGCTGCGCTTCGCGGCGCGCGCCATGGAGTTGGGCCTCCAGGCGCACGTGTCGGACCGTGACTTCGAGGCTCGCGTGCGCGGCGCTGACGGCACGCTGGCGCGCCGCTCCTTGGCCCGGGGCTCCATCCTCCTGAGGCGCCACGAGAACCCCGAGGGCGTGGACGAGCTCGTCCGGCAGGCCGCGACGGAGTCGCGGGCCGTGGTGCACGCGGTCGTCAGCGGGCGCGCGATCGAGGACGGCCCTGACCTGGGCGGAGGCCACTTCAGGCTCCTCGAGCCCCCGCGGGTCGCTCTCCTCTCGAACTCCCCGGTCTCCACCACGGACTTCGGGCACGTCTGGCGCTATCTCGATGAGGACCTCGGAATGCCGGTCACCCTCGTGGATGCCCAGCGGCCCGGGAGCGTCGATCTCGACGAGTACAACGTCTTCATCCTGCCGCCGGGCGCGGGCGGGTTCGCCCGCGAGCGAGCCGAGGACCTCGCCCGGTGGACCCGCGCCGGCGGGACCCTGATCGCCATCGGGAGCTCCAGCACGGCGCTGGCGGACCCGGACCTCGGGCTCTCCGGGAACCGCCTCCGCCGCGAGGTTCTCGACGGCCTCGAGGAGTACGCGTGGCGCACGGAGCGAGAGCGAGGCTCGATGCGCGTCGAGGTGGACGTCGAGGACCTGTATGGATCGCCGGGGGCGGCCGCGAAGGCGCAGCCTTCGAGCGAATCTGGCGACGAGGCGAAGGGCGGCGACGAGGACGGGGCAGCCGACGACGCCGCAGGCGCCGAGGCGGTGGATCGCTGGCGCCGACGGTTCTCTCCCGCGGGCGTCATCCTTCGGGCGGAGGTCGATCCCGACTCATGGCTCACGGTCGGCATTCGAGGTGAGGAGATGGCGGTGTTGTTCTCGGGTTCCAGCGCGCTCCTGAGCGAGTCGCGCCCCGCCGTCCGCTTGACCACGGAGGCGCGTTTGCGACTTGGTGGACTGCTCTGGCCCGAAGCGCGGGGCCGGATCGCGGACAGTGCCTGGTTGACTTCGGAGGGACTCGGGGAGGGGCGTGTGGTCTGCTTCGTCGTATCACCCGTCTACAGAGGATCTTGGCGTGCCACGGGTCGACTCCTCGGCAACGCCGTGGTGCTCGGAGGCGGCGCCTCGGACTGAGGGCGACGCGTCGAACTCACCGGGACGCCCGTACCGACTGAGGTACGGACTGGGTAACCAAAATGTGTCGCTTCAATTCGTTGGGCGCGATGTCCATACTCCGGAGCCTAGCCGTCAACCCCACCCTTGCCTCACCAATCGAACGAACGCTCCGCCGGAGCCCTGATGCACCTCCTCAAGGTCTGCTTGAGGGACGCCTCCACGAGTCGCGAGACTCGCGAGGCTCTGGGTGTCCTGCAGGGTTGGCTGGCCGCTGAGCTCGAGGCCTTGGATGGCGGAAAGGCGGCGTCCCACGGGGTTCTGACCCCCGCGGCCCGCGGGAGGGCTTCTGCGGCGGCGCCGCCGGACGGAGCTTCACTCACCAGCGGCCTTGATACGGTCCTCAAGCGGACGAGGTGGAAGGCCGCCGCCTGTCGACTCTCCGTCGAGCGTCAAGGCTTGCGGAAGCTCGAGGGCGGCGAGCGGAGCGCGGCGGAGGCCCAACTGGCGAACCAGGAGCGCGTCCTGCGGGAGTCGCTGACGAAGCTCCGCGACACCATCCCGTGGATGCTCGACCAGCCCTTCGGAATCCGCGCCAGCCACGAGCAGGCCTTCGACGTTCCGGATGAGTCCGCGGCCAAGCTGTCCATGGTGGCGGAGTGCTATGAGACGCTAAGCTTCGCGGTCGAGAAGGCGCAGGAGCTGGAGGAGGCCGGCACCTTCCAGGACGGGCCCCCTCGCGCCTTCCTCTATCTGCTCGCGGAGGCGCAGTCCGCGCTCCTCGCGTCGATCGTGGAGGCGCCGGTCCGGAGCGACAGTGATCAACGGGAGGTCTTCCTCTGGCTCAAGGAGCAGACCACCCGGTTCCGCATCTACGTCGACCGCCACATGCGGCTGGACGACCTCGCGGACTGCGCGCAGTCCGCGGATCTTCGGGGACGGATCACGAAGCTCTCCGATGAGCTCATGCGTGACCGCAAGGACCGTCGGCAGCGTGGCCAGCTCCTGGGCAAGATTCGCTATCACGTGGGGAAGCTGCTCGATGAGGGTGGCGCCACGCGGTCGGAGGCGGACTCCCTCGCCGTGGCGCTCAAGCGCTGGGCGGGCGCCGGCCTGGACCGAACGGATCGCGGTCTCTCGGAGGCCCTTGGCGGGCTCCGTGAGCGAATGAGCGGCCTGGATCGGGAGGTCGCTGAGGTCCTGAAGGGGATCGTCGGGGTGGAGCGAGCGTCGGAGCCCGCGGCTGAACCTGCTGCGAGCGAGGATCGACACGCCAAGTCACTGGAGGACGTCCAGCAGCTCCTCTCGACGATGAACGTCGTGCTCTTCATGCCGCCGTCGAGCGCGGTGGATGCGAAGAGCCTGGCGAGCGAGTTGGGAGCGGGCGAACTCCAGGTGCACGTGGTCGACGTGGATGGCCCGAAGGCGGAGCGGGATGAGATCCTCGAGGCTTCGCTCTCCGGAGAGGGCAACAAGCTCTTCCTCCTCGGCGTCCGGCTTGGACCCGAGGAGTACAGCGCCTTCAAGGAGCGGTGCCTGGAGCTGAAGTACGCGTTCGTGCGGCTTCCCGGCCCCCTCTCCGCCGCCGCGATCGCCCACCAGGTGATGCGGCAGGTGGGTTGGCGCCTGCGCGCCCAGCTGGACGGGGCGGCGAGCTAGGTCGCTCCCCTTGCGGGGACCGGCGACCCCAGCGCCGCTCGCTCACCGACGGCGGTGAGGCGCGATCCTGGGACCGCCGAGCTGATCCAGAGCCCCATTTGAGACGGCCACGGTCTCGCTCCGATTGGGGCACGAGTGGCTGACGGCCAGATGTCGATCCACGGATGTCGGTCCGCGTGTGCGCGGCCGTCGAACGATGGACGCCCGCACCGGAATGATCATGGCTGCGATGCTCTCTGGCATCGTCGGGTGCAGTTCGCCCCAGGTCAGAGCGGTCCCCGACGTCACCCCACCGGTTCGCGGACACGAGATCCTCCTCTCCGCGCAGACCGACGCCGGGGCCTTCTCGACCGCCGAACGGAACGCGGCTGCGAACGGCTCTTTCAAGCCTGCCGCGGTGATCGATCCCGTTGGGGCTCAGCGCCAGGGGGTTCCTCGTTGGCCTGTTGAGGCGCTGGTGGACGACCTGCCCGAGACCGAAAGTCTTTCCTGGGCGGGCGAGGGATGGCCCCTGGAGGTGGACCTGGGGACGGGAGAATTCCCCTACGACGATACGATGCACCCGGTGGACGGCGCGGCGCTCGGCCGCGCGGGCTTCTCGAACAGCATCATCCGACTCACCTGGCGGGAGTCGCTCGCGGGGCCCTTCGGGGTCCACGGGACCGCTGCACTCTCGAGGGCCCAGGACGACCCGCTGCTCGAGACACTCACTGCCATGAGGCTCTCCTGGCTTGCTGTGGGTGTCCACGCCTCATTCTGAGGCCGGGGCGGAGAGCCGGACAGGAATGGCTCCCAAGGGGGCCGTGGAGGGGGTCATGCCGGGGGCGGGGGCGGACCTGAGCGGGAATTCACCTAACGGCTCCAGCGGTGGCCGAGGGCCAGTCGATATTTGCCAACGTCCGGGAGGCGCCTCGGTGCCTGCTCGCCCTGACCCATCCACTCCCATGTCCGAAACCCACCAATCACTTCGCGACCAACTGCGTGAATTGGAGCGCTCCTTCATCGCGTTCGAGAACGGCGACCCGGATCGCCTCTACGGCTCCAGGGATGCGCTGAGCTCGCTCGCGTCCTCCGTCGAGTCCGAGGGTTGGTCTCCCCTCGCGGACCTCTGCCAGCTCGCGAGTCGGCTGATCGGGGTGGTGTTGATGGAGCGCGGCCTGACGGACGTCCGCGCCGTCGAGTTCGTCCGAGAGATCATGGAGTTCGTCGAGCGCCAGATCGCGGAGGAGCGACTCGCGGAAGGGAACGCCGAGCCCGGCGGTGTCTTCCACGTGGTCAACAGCCAGCGGCTCGGCGACCACCTGCTGAGCATGGGGCTCGTCACGAAGGGGGACCTCGACAAGGCGCTCGTGCTCCAGCGGGTGCGCAAGGGCCGCCTCGTCGGCGAGGTGCTCGTCGCCATGAACGTCATCGATCAGCGCACGCTCGACCTCGTCCTCGAGGAGCAGCGCAAGGAGACCCGGCTCGAGGAGTCGCGGCG
>CAZEFP010000065.1:1501-10369 GCA_964511565.1 uncultured Planctomycetaceae bacterium | reverse complement strand
ACCCTGATCTCGACCCGGCCTTGGAGGACTCGGGGAGCGGTGAGGAGCGGACCATGGTCTCCGTCTCGGAGATCTTCGTGGAGTCGACGAACTCCACTCCCGACCAGGAGGTACCGGAGGTGACGTCCCCCGCGTCGCTTGTTCCGGTGGTGGAGGACGAGTGCGCCACGGACGAAGAGCGCCCCGCCGCTCCCCTGGAGGTGCCGGGCCCCATGCCAGCGGGGAATGACCTGGTGCCGGCCCCAGACCAGGATGCGGCGCCCGCAGAGCAGCCCACTGGGTCCACGCGGAGCTTCCAGGCGCCGAACTTCGGGAGGGTCACCGACGTCCTTGATGTCAGCATCCTCGAGCCGCTGTTCGAGGACGAGGACGGCCGAGAGCTCGCGCTCGAGCTGGTCGACTCGTTCCTCGAGATGGCCCCGGAGCTCGTGAAGGACATGGAGCAGGCGCTTGAAGCCGACGACCTCGAGGTCTGCGCCCGGGTCGCGCACCGCTTCGTCTCCACCAGCGGCACCGTCGGGGCAACACAGCTCGCGCGACTGCTCAAGGAGATCGAGCAGCAGGCCAACGCCGGCTGCGCCGAGGTCGCCGCCACGCTGATCAGCGGTTGCCATGAGCTGGTCGAGCTTGCCGGGGGCGCGCTCCGCACGGCGCTCGCCGGCGACGATCCTGCGCCGCAGTGATGCCCCGGCCGAGGGGCACGGCTGCCGGCTTGGGCTTCAGCGGTCCTGGAAGAGAACCGCGGGATCCGGCAGGAGCAGGACGTCCCCGCTCTTGATGGAGTCCACGCTGTCCAGGTCGTTGTACTCGGCCACGGCCTTGATGACCGACGACAGGGGCCGCACGTCGTAGTGGCTCTGGCAGATCAGGCCGAGCGCGTCGTTGGGCTGAACCACGTAGCGAGTGTCGGACGAGACTGGCCGGGCGGGAGGCTGCGTCGGCGAGTCGCCCGTCCCAAATGGGGCGGGGGGCGGGGCCTCGGGGCGCCGCAGGGGTTCGGCGCCGCTCGGCCGTCCGAGGACCAGCAGGTCCCAGTCGCCGCCCATCTCCGCGGCGCCCATGTCCTGACGACCTTCCTCACCTGGAACCCTGGGGGCCGTCCTGTTCCGGCTCTGCCATTCCCCGGCGAGGATCAGCAGGGTCCCGAGGACGAGGAGGGGGAGGAGGGTGCGCATGGCGGACGCGTCACATTGTGGCGAGGGTCAGGGGAGCGAATCCAGCCCTCTCTCCTGCACGAGCGATTACCGCCAGAAACGGCGCGGGGCGCCCGCTCCGTGGTGGAGGGGGCGCCCCGCGCGAGGTGGTGGAAGATGCCGGACTCAGCTGGCCTCCGCCACCTCGGCCTCGGTCTCACGCGCCATCCGGCGGTTCTCGAGGAGCAGGAGCGCGGGGCTCGCGACGAACATGGAGGAGTAGGTTCCCACCACGACTCCGATGATGACCGCGAAGGCGAAGCCCTCGAGGTCGTTTCGGGTCCCCACGTTGAAGGCGAACAGGATCGCCACGGAGAGCAGCGTCGTGACCGAGGTCAGCAGCGTCCGGGCCAGGGTCTGGTTGATCGACTTGTTGATGATGTCGGCGAGGTCGCCCTTCATGCGGGGGCGGTTCTCGCGGATCCGGTCGAACACGACGATCGTGTCGTTCAGTGAGTAGCCGATGATCGTCAGGAAGGCCGCGATCATGACCAGCGAGATCTGCGCGTTGATCAGGTTCGACTGGATCGCGAGCGCGAGGAAGCCGAGGGTGATCAGGACGTCGTGCACCAGCGCGATGACCGCCGCGAAGCCGAAGCTGTACTCGGCGAAGCGGAAGCGGATGTACATGACGATCACGAACAGCGAGAGGATGATCGCGAGGATCGCGTCGTCGCGAAGTTCCTGGACCACCTGCGGCCCGACGGCCTCGGACTGGGGGATGGGCTGGGCGAGCTCGAACTCCCGTCCGCCGGCGTCCCGCCGGTTGGCGAAGGCGTCCACGATGCGCTGTCCGATCTTGGAGTCGGGGTCCGTGGAGGTGCTCGTGAACGAGAAGGTCCGGTCCGCCGCCGCGTCGCCGCTCTGGGCCGTCACCGTGACCTCGCCGAGCGCGGCGCCGGTGAGAGCCGCCTCCACGTCAACGGCGCTGTGCTGGCCTTCGAAGTAGATGGTGCCGCTGGCCCCACCGCCGTCGCGCGGATTGAAGGAGAAGCGGTTGGGGGAGAGCATGTCCGCGAGGCCCGTCTCGACGAGCTCGCGGTACTGGCTCGTGACGTCCCGGTCCGTCTCGGTGCCCTCGGCCTTGAACTCGACCTGGAACGTGCGGTAACCCGTGCCCTCCTTGGAGGAGAGCAGGGGCTGCACCTTGGCGTCCTGGAAGATGTCACCGAGGCCGGTGATCGCCGCGGCCACCGACTCCTGGGTCTCCGGGGCGCGGGTGACCAGCTGCATCGAGTTGCCGCCGAGGAAGTCGATGCTGTACTTGTCGACCTTCGGGAGGCTCGAGAAGAAGGCCACGCCGCCCGCGATGAAGAGCAGCGAGACGACCGCGGTCTTCTTCGCGAGCTTCATGAAGCCGATGTCCGTCTCGTTGACGAGGCGCATCATCTGCCACTCGTCGACGCCCTTCTCCACGGCGAAGTGGACCAGGACCCGCGTGAAGACGAGGGCCGAGAACATCGAGGTGATGATGCCGACCGACAGCGTCGTCGCGAACCCCTGCACCGGGCCGGAGCCGAACTGGTAGAGGATGATGGCGGTCAGGAGCGTCGTGACGTTGGCGTCGACGATGGTGGAGGTCGCGTTCTTGAAACCGTCGACCGCCGCCTGCGCCGCGCGCCGGCCCCGGAGGACCTCCTCACGGATCCGCTCGTAGATGAGGATGTTCGCGTCGACCGCCATGCCGACCGTCAGGATGATGCCCGCGACGCCCGGGAGCGTCAGGGTCGCCTGCAGCATGGCCATGCTCCCCATGAGGAGCACCAGGTTGAACACCAGTGAGAAGGCCGCGAAGACGCCGAGGCGCCGGTAGTAGGCGGCGATGAACACGAGGACGGCGGCGAGGCCGATCAGCACGCTCATCAGGCCGAGGCGCACGTACTGGGCGCCGAGGGAGGCGCCGACCGTCGCGCGGTCCTCGAAGCGGGGCTCGAGGTCCAGGGAGCCGGAGTTGATCACCTGGACGAGGTCGTTGACCTCGGACTGCTTGAAGCCGAAGGACCCTCCCGTGATGATCCCGCCGCTCGAGAGCGGGGAGTTGAGAACGGGGTCGGTCACGATCTCGTTGTCGATGACAATGGCCATCTGCTCCGACTCGTGCTCCGTGGTGAACGCCTCGAAGTCGTTCTGACGGAGCAGGGCGATGTCGAAGCCGACGGCGGGGAACCCGTATTCGTCGTAGGAGGGGAACACGCGGGGGAAGTCGCCGCCCGAGAACAGCCAGTCCTCGTTCTCCTCGACCACGAGGGCGATCAGGCGGTCCGCCATCGGTGTCTCCGCGGCCCCGGCGACCTCACGCTTGGGGAAGAAGCGGAGGCGAGCGAGAGGCTGCCCCGGGTTCTCCGTGATCAGCTTGTTGTTGTACTCGGTGATCTTCGCAACGGGGTTCGCGAGCGCCCACTCGCGGGCCTTCTCCGTCTCGACCGCGAGGTCGTAGGTGCCGGCAGCGTCCAGCGTGCTGGCGTGCATCATCACCTCGAGCCGGCCCGTGTTCTCGATGAGAGCGCGCCAGGGGTCGCTCGCCTCGAGGGTCACGGTGGCCCCGGCGGGGAACGACTTGGCCGTGCTGCCGTCCGCGAAGGAGACGCCCTTCAGGCTCATGGCGCCGCGGCGCTCGTAGACGAGAAGCTCGCCGTCGACCATCACGCGGCCGCCCGTGGGGAAGTCTCCGTCCGTGAGGGCGGCGTCCAGCACGAGCGCCGTGTCCTGTAGGTGATCGAACGGCTCCTTGAGAGCGGAGGTGGCGCGCTGCGCGACCAGCGACAGGTTGCCGGGGAGCTCGACGATGATCCGCTGAGCGCCGGACTTCCGCAGCTTCACGTCCCGGACGCCGTCGGGATCGAGGCGCTCGCGCCAGATCGCGATGACCTCGCCGATCGCCTGGGCGTCGGTCTGGTTGGCGGGGATCTGCTTGGCCGCGCGCGCCGCGTCAAGATCCACCGTGTAGGTGAGGCGAGTACCGCCCTGGAGGTCCAGTCCCAGGCGGAACGGGAGCAGCAGGAGGGCGATCACGGCGACCGCGAGGAAGCCGAAGATCAGGGTGAGCTTGCGGTTGAGGTTGTCGACCATTGGATCGGCTGGGGCGTTGCTCTCTCGAGCGGGGCGGGGGCGCCCTGTGGGTGCCCCCTGGGTGTCCCGCGCGGGGGACAGGGGAGGGGAGAGGCCGGGGCCTCGGTCGTGGCGATCGGAAGGCCGGAGCGGCGCCGCCTTCCCGGTGGGGTGGCGGCGCCGCTCCGGGCGTGGGCGTCACTCGCCGTCTTCGTTCGACGAGTCCTTGGCCTGGTTGGCCTGGGCGGTCCGCCGGGCCTTCTCGGCCTCGCGCTCGGCCCGGACCTTCTCGCCCAGGCGCTCCTTGGTGCGGGTCGACTTGCCGACCCGGTCGCGCATGTAGAACAGCTTCGAGCGGCGGACGCGGCCGCGCTTGGTCACGCGGATGTCGTGGACGCGCGGGCTGTGGAGGGGGAACGTCCGCTCGACGCCCTCACCCTGCACGATCCGGCGCACGACCATGGTCTTGCGGATGCCGCGGCCCTGGATGGCCAGGACGAGACCCTTGAAGGTCTGGATCCGCTCCTTGTCGCCCTCGCGGATGAGGTAGTCGACCTCGACGTCGTCGCCGACGTTGATCTTCGGGAGGGCGTCGGCGGGCTTGCCGAGCTCGGACTCGAGTTGCTGGATGATGTTCATGTCTCTCTTGGCGCGCCTCGACGGCGTGTCGGGCGCCGGCTCCGTGGTGTCGGGCCCGGCTCACATGAGCGGGGCCGCAGTCCCAGAGGGAGCGCTTGGGGGTTTCAGGTTGTCGGAACAGCGCGCGCGTCGCGCGCTGTGGTCGGGGGTCCTGCGTTCAGGACGGGCCTCGCTCGCCGGAGAGGTCCGGGCGACGTGAGGCGGTGCGCTCTTCACGCTGGGCTCGGCGCCAGGCCGAGATCTTCGAGTGGTCACCGTCGAGCAGGACGGGTGGAACCTCGAGGTCCCGGTAGACGCGGGGTCGGGTGTAGTGGGGGTGGTCGAGCCCGCCGTCCGCGGCGTCGGTGAAGGAGTCTTCCAGGGCCGAGCGGTCATCGCCGAGGACGCCTGGGATGAGGCGCGACACCGACTCGAGCAGGACGAGTGCGGGCAGCTCGCCGCCGGCGAGCACGTAGTCGCCGATGGAGAGGCGCTCGAACTCGTGGAGCTCGAGGACGCGCTCGTCGAAGCCCTCGTAGCGGCCGCACAGGAGCAGCACGGGGAGGGGCTCGGCGCCGACCTCTGCCGGGGCGACGAACTCCTCGACGATGGCCTGGGTGAGCGGCGCGCCGTCAGGGGTCAGCGCGATGCGGCGGTGGGGGCCGAAGCGCTGCTCGATCCACTCGATGGCCTCCGTGATAGGCTCTGGCTTGAGCACCATCCCGGGGCCACCGCCGAAGGGGCGGTCGTCCACCGTGCGGTGTCGGTCGCGAGCGAAGTCACGGAAGTTCACCGTGCGCGTGGTCAGTAGACCGCGGGCACGGGCGATCCCGAGGATGCCAACGTCCTGGTAGGACTCGATGGCCTCGGGGAAGAGCGTGAGGATGGAAAAGAGCACCGGGAGGCTCGGATAAAGGCCCAGCAGGGTAGTGCCGGGGCCCCCAGAGGTCAATATTCCTCCCTATCCCTGAGTCCGCTCCGCCCTCCCCGGCGAGCCCCCCTGGACGGCCCCAGCGCCGCGCCGCCACCCCGCCTCGGTCCCAAGCCCCCAGCGCCATGTTCACAGGACTCGTCGAAGCCGCCGTTCCGATCCGCTCCTACGAGGCCGTCGGGACCGGTGCCCGGCTGATCCTCCCCTCCCCGGGCGTCGGAGACCTCGCCCTGGAGGCGGTCCCTGGGGGCTGGGGAGCGAGCTCCTCCGAGCCCTGGAGCGCCTCGTTAGGAGATAGCATCGCCATCGCCGGGGCCTGCCTGACCGTGGCCGAGCTGTTGGAGGCGCCGGAGGGCGCCGGGCCCGACATGGCCTTCGATCTCACCTCCGAGACCCTGGAGCGCACCTGGTTCAAGGGGAGCGCTGAGGCCGGCCGGGTGGTCAACGTCGAGCGGGCCCTGCGGGTGGGCGACCGGCTCGGCGGTCACATGGTGAGCGGTCACGTGGACACCCTCGGAGCGGCGGTGGGGCGCCGCGACGTGGGGGACGGCGGCGCCGTCTTCACCTTCGAGGTCCCCGAGGCGTTCGAGCGCTACCTGGTGGACAAGGGCAGCATCACCATCGACGGGATCAGCCTCACCGTGGTCGAGCCCCGGGGGCCGCGCTTCGACGTCGCGGTCATCCCGCACACCCTCGACCGGACCCACCTCGCGCACATGGCGCCGGGCGATCCGATCCACCTGGAGGCGGACCTGGTGGCCAAGTGGGTGGAGCGCCTGGCCCGCTGACGGTTCTGGTCCGAGGCCCAGAGGATGGGCGCCCCGCCGAGGGCCGCCCGCCTCGGGTCATCAGAAGCCGAGGAACACCGTCGACAGGAAGGTGGCGATGGGCGCCGCCTCGCGTTGCTCCTCGAGGCCGCCGGTGAGCGTCCTCAGCGCTCGCTCGATGTCCCTCGCGATGGTGTCGTCATTGATGAGGATGCCGAGCGTCCCGCGCTGCTCCTTGATCGCCGCGGCTGCGTCGGCCGCGTCGGCGGAGAGGGCCAGGAGGTTGTCGTAGATCTCGGGCTCGTTGAGGAGCCGCCCGACCGTGCCTTCGGGGTTGTTGAAGCCCTTGAGCGCCGCCTCGAGCTCGTTGGCGACCGTGGGGTCGTTGATGAGCTTGGCAAGGGTGCCATCGCCGCGGTCGATCTTCTCGGACGCGGACCGCACGGACTCGACGATCTCTCGGGTGCTCGCCGCGACCGCCGGATCGTAGATGAGCGTCGAGATCACCCCCTCTCCGTCCCGCGCGTCCGCCATGAGCTTGCGGGCGTCGGCCACGGCCTCATCGAGGCCCAGCACGAAGGCCTCGATGTCGTTGTAGAGCTTCTCGTCGTAGATGAGCTTGCCGATGGTGCCCTGCCCGCCGCGCAGCTCCTCGGTGAGGGCCTCGATGTTGTCGAAGGTCCCCTGCGCCGACTCGATCGTCGCGACCACCGTGTCCGCGGTCTTCTCGTCGTTGAGCAGGCGCCCGAAGGTGCCCTCGGTGCCGTTCAAGCTCGCCATCACCTGCTCGAGACCTGCGACCGAGTTCTTGATCGACTCCCGGTTCTCGTCCACCAGCTCACCGAGCGCGGCGAGCACGTCCGGCGCGCTGGAGGCCTGCAGCGGCGCGCCGAGGTCGACCTCGCCCGTCTCGCGCGATCCCGGGTCGATGCTCAGCTGGACCCCGCCGAGGACCGACGCCGACTCGATCCGCACGACGTGGTCGCCGAAGAGGACGATGGGCTGGTCGAGGGTGATGTCGACGCGGACGCGCTCGGCGCGGGGCTTCTCGAGGTCAGGGGCGACGGCCTCGACCTTGCCCCAGCGGACGCCGGCGAACAGCACCGGCGCGCCCTTTCGCAGGCCGCGTGCGTCCTCGGTATAGGCGACGATGCTCTGCTTGCTCTCGAAGAGGGAGAAGTCCGTCTTGAACAGGGTGTAGTACGAGAGGATCGAGATGGCGCCCAGGAAGAGCAGCCCGAGGGAGAGGTGACGGCGGGGAGTCATGGCGGTCAGGTCAGGGCGTCAGGGCCGAGGAACTCGATCAGGCGAGGGTGCGAGGGGCGCAGGAACTCCTCGGTGGGCTGGTGAACGATGGCCTCTCCCTCGTGGAGGAAGACCACCTCGTCGCAGACGGTGCGGATGCAGTCGACGCGGTGCTCGACCACGAGGGCGGTGCTCTCGTGGCTCTCTGCGATCTCTCGCATGAGGTCGTTGATCGAGCGGGAGATCTCCGGGTCCAGGCCGGCGTTGGGCTCGTCGTAGAGGAGGATGTCGGGCTCGACGATGAGGGCGCGGGCGAGGCCAACGCGCTTCTTCATCCCGCCGGAGATCTCTGAGGGGAGCTTCTTGCCGGCGTCGGGGATGTGGACCATCGCCAGCTTCTCGGCGACGCGGTCGGCGATCTCGCCCGCTCCGAGGTCCGTGTTCTCCACCAGCGGGAGAGCGAGGTTCTCCTCGACGGTGAGCCAGTTGATGAGGGCTCCCTCCTGGAAGACGTAGCCCATGCGCTTGCGCAGGGAGCTGAGCTCTGCCGCGCTGAGGTCCGGGACGTTGCGACCCTCCACCTCGACCCGGCCCGCGTCGGGCTGGAGCAGCCCGATCACGTGGCGGAGCGCCACCGACTTGCCCGTCCCCGAGCCGCCCATGATCCCCAGAACCTTCCCGCGCTGGACGTCGAAGGAGAGGCCGCGCAGCACCCGCTGGGCGCCGAAGGCCTTGTGCACGTCCTCGAAGCGCAGGATGACGTCCCGCGCGGGCGCGGTAGGGGGGCTGCTGGCGTCGCTGCTCATCGGTAGAGGAACCACGTCAGGAAGTAGTTGGCGACGATGACGGCGATGATCGAGTCGCGCACGGCGCGGCTCGTGGCCCGACCCACGCCGAGGGCTCCGCCGCGGGCCACCAGCCCGCAGGCGCAGGAGATGATCGCGATCAGCCCGCCGAAGATGATCGACTTGAAGAGGCCGGAGTAGACGTCCATGGGCACCGGGATCAGCGCCCCCTTCTCCTGGAGCGCGTCCAGGGCGGTCTCGGTGTACTGGGCCAGGGGGAC
>CAZEFP010000065.1:0-1491 GCA_964511565.1 uncultured Planctomycetaceae bacterium | reverse complement strand
CCGAGCTGGCTCGAGGCCACGACGCCACCGCCGACGATCCCGATGGTGTCGCAGAGCACGGTCAGCACCGGCGCGATGATCATGAGGGCCGCCACGCGCGGCACGACGAGGAACGAGGTCCGGTCCACGGACATCACCTCGAGGGCCGAGAGCTCGTCGGAGACCGACATCGTTCCCAGCTCCGCCGCCAGCGCGCTGCCCGTGGTCGCGGCCAGGACGACGGCGGTGATGAACGGTCCCATCTCCCGCGTCATGCTGGCGGCGACGATGGTGCCGATCTGATCCTGCTGCCCGAACCGGGAGAGCTCGATCCCTGTCTGAAGGGAGACGATCATCCCCATGAAGAGCCCGACCAGCAGCACCACGTGCAGATTGCGGACGCCCGCGGCGAAGAGCTGCTCCATGAGCCACCGAGAGCGCCGCGGCAGGTGATGGAGCCGCAGGGCCGTGGCTGCGGCGAGCTCGAGGGTCGACCCCATCTCCACCACGGTCGCGCGGAACCACGCGGCCTGCAGCAGGACGTACACCAGGCCCGCGGCGAACGCGAAGGGGAGCGCGTCCGCGAGCCACCCGGGGGAGGCTGCGAGGAGGTGGGTCGGGAGGGTCATCGGGGCACGATCGGGGCCAGGGGAGTCGGAATCAACGACTCGGTGGGGAATCGGAGGCCATGGCGAGCGGACGCGCGAGGCGGTCGGCGCCCACCAGCGGCGCGGGGCCAGCCGAGGGGGCGGGCCGCTCGGGGCCCAGCGGGGGGGGCGTGGAGGACGGCGTCCTTCGCATGGGCCAGCCCGGCCCGGGGAAGGAGGAGGGCAACAGCTCGAAGCCGCCGGCCTCGGAGGTGCGGTACCGGATCAGGCCGAAGAGGAACGACCGCTCGTGGGCCTCGACCCCGGCGCGGGTGTAGTCCCGCGCGCTCCAAAGGAAGCTCAAGGAGCGGCGGTCCTCGTCCGCGTCCTTCTCGCGTCGCCAGAGACCCAGCCACGAGCGGCTCCTGACCTCATCCCGGTTCCGCCTGCGCGTGTAGAGCTCCCAGAGCCACGCGTAGTGCTCGTCGACGAACTCGTAGTCGGGGAACGGGTTCAGGTCGATGACATGGAGGTCGCTGAGCTCGGGGGCGCTCCGCACGCGACCGAAGGGCCACGCCTTGCGGTAGCGCTCGGTCCCGAGGGGGCCGGTGGACTCGGGGGTGACGTAGGTGCGCTCGCGGGTGTAGCTGCGCCAGAACGGGAAGGTCTTGAACGTCTCCTTGGTGCCGTCCTCGTACGCCTCGTGGCGCCAGTTCACCAGCGGCCACGCGACCCATTTGGACGTCATGCCATCGCCCTCGTACGAGGAGTAGAAGGGCCAGACCCGCTTGCGGGTCGCGCGCTCGGGGTCGCCCCCCTGGAAGACCACCAGGGGCCAGGGCCCGTCCCAGGCCCAGAAGCCGGTGCGCTCGTCGCGGGCATAGCCGAACAGGGGCCAGAGCACCGAGGTGCTGGTGGCCTTGGG
>CAZEFP010000064.1:0-10388 GCA_964511565.1 uncultured Planctomycetaceae bacterium | reverse complement strand
CCTTCTTATGTCCGAAGAGCTCGCTCTCGAGGAGGTTCTCGGAGGTCGCCGCGCAGTTCACAGCGAGGAAGGGGCCCCCGCTCCGGGGGCTCGCATCGTGGAGCGCACGGGCCACGAGCTCCTTGCCCGTCCCGGTCTCCCCCTGGATCAGCACGGGGACGCCGGCGGCGGCCACCTTCTCGATCATCCCGTAGAGCTCCAGCATGGGCGAGCTGGACCCGACCATCCCGTAGCGCCCCGAGACCTCGGCGGACGAGCTGCCCGAGGGAGCCACTGCCGCCGCCAGGGCGCGCCTCGCGTGCGCCGCCAGCGGCGCCACCAGCCCGCGCTCCTTCGCTCCATCGAGGACGCGATCGAAGGCCTGCCGCAGGTCCTCAGGCAGGGGCTCGACCCCATCTACGTCGGGCGGGATCATGCTTCCAGCCGCTCGAGGGAGGCGTACTGCAAGAGCAGCTGCTTGCGGCCCGCGGAGCTGAAGACGACGGTGGCGCGCGCGTTGATGCCCGCGCCCGCGAGCGCCTCGATCCGGCCGCGCCCGAAGTGCGGGTGCTGGACCAGCTCCCCGACGGTCAGCCCAGCGCCGCTCCCCTCGGCGGGCTCGAACGCGCCCAGGGCATCCTCCTCACGCTCCTCGGGCCCGACACCCGCCACGTCTCCCTCCGGCAGCTCACGCAGGTACCTGGAGGGGAGGGTCGGACGGCCACCGCCGTAGAAGCTGCGGAACGTGGTGTGGGTGATCAGGAGCCGCTTCATGGCCCGGGTGATCCCCACGTAGAACAGACGGCGCTCCTCCTCGATCGCCGTATCCGGCTCCTCGGCCTCATCCACCGCGCGCTCGTGGGGAAGCAGCTCGTCCTCTGCCCCGGCGATCACGACGAACGGGAACTCGAGCCCCTTGCACGCATGGAGGGTCATCAGCTTCACGCGATCCTCGTCCCCCTCGTAGGCGTCGGTGTCCGCCACGAGCGCGACCTCCTCGAGCATCCCGCGGAGCTTCCCGTCCGGCTGCCGGGAGTCGTAGTCCGCGGCGAAGGCGCGGAGTTCCTCCACGTTGGCGGCGCGATCCACGGTCGAGGTCCCGTCGTCCAGCTCGGCCATCCAACGGTCCACGTCGATGGCCTCCAGCACGACGTCAAGCGCCACCGCCGCGTCCAGCTCGCGGGCCGGCGCCAGCTCCTCCATCAGCTCGGCGAACGCGGCCAACCCCTTCTTGGCCCGGCCTCGGATGGCCTCGAGCGCGAGGGGATCCTGGAGCGCGGCCGAGAGGGAGAGCCCGCGCTCCGCTGCGAACGATGCGAGCCTGGCGAGGCTCGTGTCCCCCACCCCCCTCGAGGGCGTGTTGACGACGCGGACGAAGGCGACGTCGTCCGCCGGGTTCAGGGCGAGGCGCAGGTAAGCGACGACGTCCTTGATCTCCTTGCGCTGGTAGAACTCGAGCCCAGCGACCACCTGGTAGGGCACCGAGTCGTACCGGAGCGCGGTCTCGATCGCCCGCTGCAGGAAGCCGGCCCGGTAGAGCACCGCGCAGTCGCCGTAGCGCCCGCCCCGGGCCACGTGAGAGCGCACCTGCGCGGCGATCTCCCGCGCCTCGTCGTTCTCATCGCCGCACTCGATGACGGCGATCTGCTCTCCCTGCTCCCCTTCGGTGAAGAGGTCCTTCTCCTTCCGCGCCTGATTGTTCGCGATCACGACGTTGGCCGCGTCCAGGATGCGCGCCGTGCTGCGGTAGTTCTGCTCGAGGCGGACGACCTTGGCGCTCGGGAAGTCCTGCTCGAAGTCGAGGATGTTGCGGATATCGGCCCCCCGCCAAGCGTAGATCGACTGGTCGGGGTCGCCGCAGACCGTCAGGTTCTGGTGGAAGGACGCGAAGTGCCGGACGAGCAGGTACTGCACCCGGTTGGTGTCCTGGTACTCATCCACGAGCACGTGCCGGAAGCGGCGGGCGTAGCCGTCGCGAACCCCGGGGTGATTGTCGAAGAGGTCGAGGACCTTGAGCAGGAGGTCGTCGAAGTCGAGGGCGTTCTGCTGCTGCATCCGCTCCCGGTACTTCTGCTCGACGGCGTGGTAGACGTCCTCGTCCATGCTCCCGTCGGAGAGCTGGAGGCCGTCCTCGCGGCCGCGGTTGTTCTTCCGAGAGGAGATCCAGCCGCCGATGACGGGGGCCCTGAAGCGCTTGGGGTCGTATCCCAGCTCCTTGACGATCGACTTGATGAGCCCGTTCCGATCGGCCGTGTCGTGAATCGAGAAGTCCCGCGTGTAGCCCTCGAGCGCGTCGATCTCCCGGCGGAGAATCCGCGCGCACATGGAGTGGAAGGTGCCGATCCAAGGGGCGCCCCCGTCTCCCGCAGGGACGAGCCGCTCCACGCGCTCGCGCATCTCCTTGGCGGCCTTGTTGGTGAAGGTGATCGCCAGGATCTCCCAGGGCGCGACCCCACGATTCAGGATCAGGTTGGCGATGCGAGTCGTCACGACACGCGTCTTGCCCGAGCCCGGACCC
Source organism: uncultured Planctomycetaceae bacterium (assembly GCA_964511565.1). GTDB lineage: Bacteria > Planctomycetota > UBA1135 > UBA1135 > Saltatorellus. The sequence goes on along the minus strand of CAZEFP010000064.1, from coordinate 7,891 downwards.
GCCACGATCAGGAGCGGCCCGTCGCCGTTGAGGACGGCCTCCCGCTGCTGTGGGTTCAAGCCCTCGGTGAGGCTCTCATCGCTCTGCTCCGCCGCTTCGGCGAGCGAGTCCTTCACGTCCAACCAATCCATCGCGGCGGCGAGTCTACCCGCCGCGCCAGCGCTCGCGACGCGCCGCCCCTCAGCTTCGGTCCGGATCACGGAGGACCATCAGCCGCAGCTCGGTCATCTCCTCCACCGCGCTGGCCGGCCCCTCACGGCCCAGACCCGAGTCCTTGACTCCGCCGTAGGGCATGACGTCAGCTCGCCATGACGGCACGTCGCCGACGATCACGGCCCCCACCTCGAGCTCGTCCCAGGCCCTGTGGGCCCTGTGGACATCACGCGTGAAGACCCCCGCCTGGAGACCGAAGCGCGTCCGGTTGGCCTCGGTGACCGCCGCATCGAAGTCCCGAACGCGGATGAGGCAGACCACCGGCCCGAAGACCTCCTCGTCCAGCACCGGCTCTCCCGCGGGGACGCCCTCGAGGAGCGTCGCCGGGACCACGGCCCCCTCCCTCGGCCCACCGAGCAGGCGGGTTGCCCCCGCGGAGCGCGCGTCGTCCACCCAGGCCTCGACCCGCGCAGCATCCGCCTCCGAGATCAGCGGCCCGATCGTCACGGACTCCAGGGACGGGTCCCCGTGCTCGAGGGCTGCCACCTCCGCGACCAGGCGCTCCCTGAACGCCTCGTAGACCTCCTCGACGACGATGACCCGCTGGACGCTGATGCAGCTCTGTCCGGCCTGGTAGTAGCCGCCGAACGCGACGCGGCGCGCCGCGTCGGCGAGGTCCGCGGTCTCGTCGACGATGGCCGCCGCATTCCCACCGAGTTCGAGCGTGACTCGCTTCTTGCCTGCCCGCCGCCGGAGCATCCAGCCCACCTCGTCCGACCCGGTGAAGGACAGCTTCGCCACGCGGCCGTCGGTCGCGATCGCCTCGGCGTCAGCGCCGCGGGCGGGGAGCACGGAGAAGGCGCCCTGGGGAAGGCCACAGCCGGCGAGCACCTCGCCGACGATCAATGCGCTGGTGGGCGTGGAGCTCGCGGGCTTCAGGACGAAGGGGCACCCCGCGGCGATCGCTGGCGCCACCTTGTGGACCACGAGATTGAGCGGGAAGTTGAACGGCGTGATGAAGCCACAGACCCCCACCGGCACCCGCGTGTAGCTGCCGCGATACCCGTCATTGGCCGCGCTCGAGTCGAGAGGGAGAAGCCCTCCAGGGACCTCCATGGCCACTCGGGCCGAGATCCGGATGGTCTCCAGCGCCCGGTCCACCTCGCCGGCTGCGAAGCGAACGGGCTTGCCCGCCTCGCGTACCAGGGTGTTGATCAGCTCGCTTCGGCGCCCCCGGACGCCCTCCGCAAGTCGATCGAGGATGGCGGCCCGCTGATGCCCCGCCAGGGCCCGCATGGCGCTGCGGCTCGCGCTCGCGAGCCCGATGGCCTCACGGACCATCTCGGGCGAAGCGAGCGACACCCTGTCGATCACCTCGCCGGTGAACTTGTCCTCCACCGGAAGGGAATCGGAGCCGCTTCGGGCAACGTTGGCGAGGAAGAGGGGTCTCATGGTGCGCCCCCTGGCGAGGAGAGGGCACCCGATCATAGGCGCACCTCGGAGCCATGCCGCTCCGGGGGCCTCGCCGCGCCCCCACGGGGCCCCTCATTCCAACCACTCGCGGACGGGCCAAAGAAGAACTCCCCGGTCCGCCGAAGCGGACCGGGGAGCAAGGCTCGGCACCATGGAGACGGGTCGCCTGCCAAGAAAAACCCGAGGCACCTTGCCTGAACGCCTTTAGACGGGTCGATCGACCCGAGAACTGAAGTATCGGTAAATCACCACCCCAACTCAACCCCAAGGCCAGTAATGTTACTAATCATTTGCCACCAAAAGAACTAGGAAGACTCCCCACCCTCCTCCCCACCCCACCCCGCCCAACCGGGGGGCGAGGACCCTGGGCCGAGAGTCGCCCTGCGGGGCGCTTAGACTGGATGGATGGGGATGGCCACGAGACGGCTGCTCGGTCCGTCTGCCCGGGTCCATACGACGCTAAGCGATGACGTTGCGCGGACCCTCGTCGAGCGCTTCTGGGCCGAGAATCCCCCTGTCCACGGGCCCAGGGCGGTCCTTCAGGGTTCCGAGGTGGTGGTGGAGGGTGGCCGGCTGGCCGGGAGGGCCACCATTCGCCATGGGCTTCGACGCTGGCTCCTGCTCGCCCCATCCCCCTGCGAAGCGGAGTCGCGCAACCTCGGATGGATGAGGAAGCGGCTCTTCAACGTCCCGGAGCCCCTGGGCGCGGTGACCCTCTCCCGCCTCGGCTTCCCCACCCGAGAGTTGCTGGTCACCCGACCGGTGGAGGGGGCTCGCCCCTTCGTGGAGGCCATCGCGGCCGCCTCGCCCGGCCGGCGCAGGGAGCTCTTCACCGAGTTCGGGCGGGAGGTTGGCCGAATGCACTCGCTGCGTTTCCTGCACGGGGACCTCGTTCCGGACCACGTGCTCGTGACCCCCCCACGCGAGGACCCCGGCCCGGGCCACGGCCGATCCCTGGTCTGGCTCGCGACGAGGCGCGGTGGTCCCACGGCCTGGCGCCGCGGCCATCTGAGGCGCGTGGTGGACGACCTCGGCGCCTGGTTCGGTCGCGCCGCGGACTGGATGACGCCCTCCGACGTCGACGCGCTCCTGCTCGCCTATGTGGCCTCGCGCGCCTGCCATGGCCGGCCGGTGACGGGCTTTGGGCGGCTCGTGGCCTCGATCCAGCGCTCGCGGCGCCGTGAGATGGCGCGGCTCGAGGCCCGCCCCGACCACGTCCGCGGGCGAGCGATCCCCATCGCGGGCTGGGATCCCGATGTGGGGCGGCTCCAGAGCCTCATGGAGCTCGAGGCCAGCACCTCTCCACCGGCCGTTGTTTCCCCGCCTCGGGTGGTCTAATAGACTCCCAACAGATGCCGATTCACGACTTCGACTGCGCCAGCTGCGGACATGTCTTCGAGGAGTTGATCCTCGGCGACGAGGCCCCCGAGTGCCCCAAGTGTTCGAGCGTGGAGGTCAAGAAGCGGATCTCCTCGTTCAGCATCGGGACGCCGGCCTACCTGCGCGCCAGCGTGCCCATGCCCGAGAGCCCGGCCAGCGGCTTCGCGGCCGGATCCTGCGACGATGCCGGCGGCCCCGGGACCTGCTCGTCCTGCTGAGCGCCGCGCGCTCCTCGGAGCGTGGGTGCTGTCGGTCTGCGCGGGGTGTGGATCCGGAGCACCGGCAGGCGAGCCCGAGGTCACCCAGGGGGAGCGAGACCGGCCGAGCGACGTGGGGCCGGACGCCCTGAACGAGCTCGCCGCGCTCGGATACACGGGGTGGGACGAGCGAACCTCCCGCTCGCCCAACGGGGCTGTCACCGAGGATGCGTCCACCTGGCCGCGGGCGTTCGCCAACGACCGGGATCGCGTGTTGGTGATCTCGGCAGGGGGCGAGGTCCTCCTGGAGCACCGAGTCCCTGGCCGGAGCCAGGTCGAGTTCGCGCGCTTCCTCCCCGGCGGCCGCATCGCGTGCGTCTCGGTGGATGAGGGCCTCACGCTGCTCGCCCCGGACGGCGAGGTCCTGTGGGCCGTGGACCTCCCCTGCCATCACGAGGTCGCCCTGGTCCCGGAGGGACGCAGCGAGGGACACCGGCGACTCGCGCTCGCCGTCCACCACGAGACCTCCTTCCACGGCCGTCGTGTCCGCTTCGACGAGGTGGTCTTCCTCGAGGAGGCCTCGGGCGCTCCGGCGACCGACCTCCGGACGTGGAGCACCCTGGAGGCCATCGAGCCCCTCAGGGAGCGGACGAAGGGAGGGCACCCCCTGGACGCCGTCGCCGCGGAGCCCGGGGCCGACCCGACGGTCTACGACTACTTCCACCTCAACTCCGTGGCCTTCAGCGGACCGCGCTCCATGGTCGTATGCCTGCGGAACGTGGACCTCGTGGTGGAGGTCGACGTCGAGAGCGGCGACCTCGGGTGGTCCTTCGGGCCCGGCACCCTGGACTGGCCCCACGCCCCCACTCCCGTGGCAGGTGGCGCGCGGTGGCTGATCTTCGACAACGGCAAGCACCGGGGCTGGTCCCGGGTGGTCGAGGTCGACCCCCGGAGCGGCGAGGTGACCTGGTCCTATCCCCCCGACCATGCGCGCAGCCTCTTCAGCGAGGTCCGCGGGTTCGCCCAGCGCCTGCCGGGCGGGACCACGCTGATCACCGAGTCAGAGCGGGGCCGTGTCCTGGAGGTCAACCGCGCCGGGGACCTGCTCTGGGAGTACTGGAACCCCGAGGTGCGCCAGATCCCGGGTGGACGCGAGGCCCGGCGGCGGATCTACCGGATGACCGCGGTGCCCCCGGCGGACGTGGGCCTCTAGCCACAAGTTGTTAGCCTCCGCGTCATGGACCAGTCCAAGCGCGACTTCATCGACTTCATGTGCTCGGCCGGGGTGCTGACCTTCGGGGACTTCGTCACCAAGAGCGGACGGAGCACTCCGTACTTCGTCAACACCGGACGCTACACCACCGGCGCCCAGATGGAGGCCCTCGGCGCCGCCTACGCGAGATCCATCGTCGAGCGCTTCGGTGACGGGTTCGACGTGCTCTTCGGCCCCGCGTACAAGGGCATCCCCCTGGTGGTGGCCACCGCGTCCGCCCTGGCCCGTGAGCACGGACGGGACGTCCCGCTCTGCTTCAACCGCAAGGAGGCCAAGGACCACGGGGAGGGAGGCGTCCTCGTCGGGCACCCCCTGGCGGACGGCGAGCGGGTGCTCATCGTCGAGGACGTGACGACCGCGGGGACGTCGATCCGCGAGACCGTCCCCATCCTGAGGGCTGCGGCGAAGATCGAGCTCGCCGGGCTGATCGTCAGCGTCGACAGGATGGAGCGGGGCCCCTCGGGCTCCGGCTCCGCCCTCGCGGAGGTCGGACGGGAATTCGACATGCAGGTCGAGGCCATCGTCGACCTCGACGACGTCGTCGAGCACCTGCAGCCGGGGAGCGGAGCCGCGCACGAGATCGGCCCCGATGACCTCGCGCGCATCAGCGCGTATCGAGCCGCCTACGGCGTCCAGGGCCGGCTCACCGCCGGGCCTGGTTGATCTCCACGCCCGGGCGGGGGCGCTCGCCGTCGCGGCGCCGCCGGGGATCCCGGCTCACCCCATGGGAACGTCGACCCCGCGCTCCGATGCGCAGGCCGCCGCCTCGTCGTAGCCGGCGTCCACGTGCCGGATGACCCCCATCCCGGGGTCCGCGGTCAGCACGCGCTCGAGGGCCGCCTCGGCCTCCGGCGTCCCGTCCGCCACGGTGACCTGTCCGGCGTGGAGGCTGTAGCCCATCCCGACGCCGCCGCCGTGGTGGAAGCTGACCCAGCTGGCGCCGCAGGCGGTGTTCACCAGGGCGTTGAGGATCGCCCAGTCGGCGACCGCATCGGTCCCGTCCTTCATGGCCTCCGTCTCGCGGTTCGGCGACGCCACCGAGCCGCAGTCCAGGTGGTCCCGGCCGATGACCACGGGCGCCTTGAGCTCGCCGCTGCGCACGGCGTCGTTGAAGGCCTTACCTGCCTTGGCGCGGGCGCCGTAGCCCAGCCAGCAGATACGGGCGGGGAGCCCCTGGAAGGCGACGCGCTCCCCGGCCATCTTGATCCAGCGCGCGAGGAGCTTGTCCTCGGGGAAGAGCTCCAGGAGGATCCGGTCCGTCACGGCGATGTCCGCGGGATCACCCGAGAGCGCCACCCAACGGAAGGGCCCCTTGCCCTCGCAGAACAGCGGCCGGATGTACTTCGGCACGAAGCCCTCGAAGTCGAAGGCGTTCTCGAGACCCGCCTCCTTGGCGAAGCCGCGGAGGTTGTTGCCGTAGTCGAAGGTGTCCGCGCCGCGAGCCTGCAGCTCGATCATCAGCTTGCAGTGCTCCACCATCGTGGCGAGCGAGCGGCGCTCGTACTCATCGGGGTCCGCCGCGCGGAGCGAGTAGGCCTCGTCGGGGGACACGCCGTCCGGCACGTAGCCGTTGAGCGGGTCGTGGGCGCTGGTCTGGTCCGTGAGCACATCCGGCGTCACGTCGCGCTCGATCAGCCGCCGCAGCAGCTGCACGGCGTTGCAGGGCACGCCGATGGACTTGGCGACCCCGGCCTCTTTCCACTCGAGCGCCTGGTCGATGGCCGCGTCGAGGTCGTCGATGCGCACGTCCAGGTAGCGGGTCCGCAGGCGGAAGTCGATGTGGGCGGGGTCCACGTCCGCGGCGATGCAGGTGCCCTCGTTCATGGTGGCGGCCAGGGGCTGCGCGCCCCCCATGCCCCCGAGCCCGCCGGTGACGACCAGCTTCTTCGAGAGGGTCCCGCCGAAGTGCCGGTTCGCCGAGGCCGCGAAGGTCTCGTAGGTGCCCTGGAGGATCCCCTGGGTCCCGATGTAGATCCAGGACCCCGCGGTCATCTGGCCGTACATCATCTTCCCGGCTTCCTCGAGCTTGCGGAAGTGATCCCAGTTGGCCCAGTTGCCCACCAGGTTCGAGTTCGCGATCAGCACCCGCGGTGCGCCGGCGTGGGTGCGGAACACACCGACCGGCTTGCCCGACTGCACCAGCAGCGTCTCGTCCGGCTCGAGGCGCTGGAGGGTCCGGATGATCCCCTGGAAGCACTCCCAGTTCCGGGCCGCCTTGCCTGTGCCGCCGTACACCACGAGCTCCTCGGGGATCTCGGCCACCTCCGGGTCGAGGTTGTTCATGAGCATCCTCATGGCCGCCTCCGCGCCCCAGCTCTTGCACGTCCGCTCCGCGCCGCGGGGCGCGCGCTGGGGACCGGTGGGGATGTCGACGGGGGGCTGGGCGGGGATCTCGAGGGTCATGATGGGGCCAATGTAGCCCCCACCACGGGGCAGAGCAGGGGCCATGGGCTGGGAATGGAGCATTCCAGGATCTGGTCCTGGACGGAGATTTGGGGTTCCGGGGGGTGACTTCTTGACGTTCCGTCAAAAAATGGAGGCGTGCAGTTGAGCCCCAAGCAACAGGAGATCCGGGACCGGGAGGAGCTGCTCCTCGACGTCGCCCAGCGCATGCTCCTCGAGCGCGGCTACGAGGACCTCCGGATGGACCGCATCGCCGAGGCCGTGGGGGTCTCGAAGGGGACGGTCTACCAGCACTTCGGGAGCCGGGACGACCTGCTCGCCGCGGTCGCCGCCCGGAGCGCCGCGACGCGGGCTGCGCTGTTTGAGCGGGCCTCGCGGTTCGAGGGGTCCGCGAGGGAGCGCATGGCGGCGGTCGAGGCCGCAGCCGAGGTCTTCTTCGCCCTCTTCCCCCACCACGAGCAAGCCGAGCGCCTCGTGCGCGCGGCGCACCTCTCCCCCAAGATCAGCCCGGAGCGAGTGGCCGTGCTGGAGACCTGCACCCAGCGCTGCTTCGAGGTCGCGACCCGGATCGCCTCCGAGGCCGCTGCCTCCGGCGAACTCCCGCTGCGCGAAGGTCAGTCGGTGGGTCAGCTCTGCGTCGGCCTTTGGAACCTCTATCAGGGGGCGTTCCTCATGCGCGACCTCGAGAAGTTCATGTCAGATCCCTCGGTCGACGACGCCCTCGGGACCCTCGAGCGCAACGCGCGGGTCTTCCTCGACGGCTTCGGCTGGCGGCCACTCTCCACGGAACACGACTACAGCGACGCCCGCGAGCGAGCCCTGAGGGGGCTGTTCGCCAGCGAGGCGCAAGCGGCAGGCTTGCTGTGAGCCCGCTCCCCTCCCCCATGAGAAAGATCATTCCCACCCTGGTCGGCCTGGCCGTCCTCTGCGCACTCGGCTTCGGCCTCAGTCGCCTCGTCGCGACCCGAACCCAGCTGACCATGGAGCGGCTCGGCGAGACCGACGAGCCGCG
>CAZEFP010000063.1:0-10612 GCA_964511565.1 uncultured Planctomycetaceae bacterium | reverse complement strand
TTTACCAACCTGCCGACCGTTCCTTTGCTGCTGCTAGGATCGGCCTGTATCCTGCTCTCCTGGCTGATGAATCGCCAGGCACTCGCTCACCAGGAACAACAACTGGCGGCCGAACGTAAGGCGGCCGAGGCAAAAGCCAACCAGCCCACCAGCCCGGAGCAAATGCTGCTGGCCGATCCAATGCGAATCGAGATTGGCTCTGAATTGCTGCGGTTGGCGGATCCGGGGCGCGGCGGCGACCTACCGAACCAGCGTGGAGTACCCCAAGACCCGGCTCTCCGCCGGGCTGCGAGACGTCGCCGCGTTGGTGAACGCCAGATCGGGGACGCAGATCTTCTCGGTGACCGACCGGGGATACGACACCCACTCGAAGCAGCGCCAGGCCCACGACCGGAAGATGCAGGAGCTCGGGGACGCGCTCGGGGCCTTCCTGACGGACCTCGACCGCAGCGAGGCGGGGCGCGAGACCGTGGTCCTCGTGTTCAGCGAGTTCGGCCGCCGGGTCGCGGAGAACGGCTCGTCGGGGCATGACCACGGCAAGGCGGGCCCCATGTTCGTCCTGGGCCACTCGGTCAAGGGTGGCCTCTACGGTGCCCACCCCTCCCTCACCGACCTCGACGCCGGGGACCTGGCGTTCACGACGGACTTCCGCTCGGTCTACGCCACGCTCATCGGAGGGCTCTTCGGTGCAGATCCGGCGCGAGTGCTCGGGGCCGAGTACCCGCTGCTCCCCCTGGTCTGACGTGCAAGTGGGTCGGGAGACCCGCTGGATCAGGCCGCGAGGACCTTGGTGTGCAGGCGCATCACCGCCGCCCGGTCGAGCTCGAAGCCGAGGCTGTGGTACGCCTCGTCGAACGACGCCCACCGGTGCGCGGCCCAGTCAGGCGAGATCTTGCCGGGCTTGATGTTGTCCTCGGTGCGCACGCCGAACATCCACTCGATGACCTCCTCGTCCCCGATGCTCCACCGGCCGGGCATCTCGAGGTCGAGCAAGCGCTCCGGTGTGGAGAGCCCGATGTCATCGTGGACGTGCTGCCGGATCGCGGTCTCGAGCTTGTCTCCGAAGCCCAGCGAGGCCTGGAGCGGTCCCCACATGGCCTCGAGCCCCTGGTCTCTCTTGAGCAGCAGGTAGCTGGGTTTCGTCTCGGCGAAGCGGTAGACGAAGATCTTGATGCGATGGACGAGTTCACTCATCTTGCCGGGGCGCCGCTCCCACCTCCGGCGGGCCAAGGAGCTCGACGCTGAGGGACGGGTGGTGGTTCACCCCCGAACGAGAGCGGGAGAAGCGCCGCCCACCGCACGCACCAATCCGAGACCGCGTCCCCCGGTGGGGCACGGCCCCACCCCCCCCAATGACCGACTCTCAGCGCCTCCAAGACGTCCTGGGCCGCCTGGACGCCAGGATCAACTGGGAACGACGGGACCGCTCCGGCGGCTGGCGGGTGGACCTCGCTCCGATGGCGGACCTGGTGGGTCGGGCCGGGGGGCCCTCCCGCGACTTCGGCGTCTGCCACGTGGCCGGATCCAAGGGGAAGGGGTCGGTCGCCAATCTGGTCGCCGCAGGCCTACGCCAGGCGGGCTTGAGGGTGGGGGTCTTCAGCTCTCCCCACGTGGAGCGGATCAACGAGCGGATCCGGGTGGACGGCCAGCCCCTGGGGGACGAGGCCCTGGCCGCGGCCCTGGAGGCGTCGCTCGGGCTCGTGGAGGAGGCAGAGGCGGCGGGCACCGACGGGGCAGAGGCATCGTGGTTCGACATCGTGACGCTGGCAGGACTCTGGGCCTTCCGCGAGGCGGGCGTGGATTGGGCGGTGCTCGAGGTCGGACTCGGCGGACGGCTGGACTCCACCAACGTCATCGACGCTCCGGAGGCCGCGGTGGTGACGACGATCGCGCTCGAGCACACGGCCATCCTCGGCGAGACCCTCGCGGCCATCGCGCGGGAGAAGGGTGGGATCGTGAAGCCCGGGTCGCCGCTGGTCACCGGGACCCCTCCGGGGGGCGAGGCCCACGGGGTGCTGGCGGAGATCGCTGGCCGGATGGGCGTCGAGCACGTGGTCGCCTGGAGTGACGACGATCGGACGTTCGAGGAGGCCAACGTCCGGGTGGCGCGCGCGACCCTCGACCTCCTGGGGCGCGGGGTGCCCGGACTGGGCGGAGAGCTGCTCACGCCCGACGCGATCGCGGGCGCGAGGCTGCCGGGGCGCATGGAGTGGTGTGCTGCTGGTCCGGTCCGCGTCCTGCTGGACGGCGCGCACGTCCCGAGCTCCCTCGACATGGCCCTCGAGGAGGCGCTCCGTGAGGGTCCGGGCCGGTGGGGAGCGGTGGTGGCGATCCACGGCGAGAAGGACCTCGGGGAGCTGCTGGCGCCCCTCGCCGGGCGGGGCTTCGAGCAGGTCTTCGCGACCACGGTCCCGGGGACGGGCGTTCACCACCCGGCGGAGGCCGTGGGGGCGGCCGCCGTCGCATTGGGCCTCGACGCAGAGGTCCATGAACTCCCGGAAGGGGCCCTCGAGGCCGCCCTCGCATGGGCGGAGGAAGCCGGCGCGAGTCCGGCCAGCGAGTCCCCGGCAGGGGTGATGGTGACCGGTTCGCTCTACCTGGTGGGCGCCCTCCGGCCCGGGTTGAAGGGTGCCAGGGGTCAGGACTGACGGCCTCCGGGGCGGTATCTGATCGGGATCGTGGCCCACGCCGTGGGCGGCTCAAGGCGGCGCGGGTCACAGGCCGATAGTCCCGTACCCGCGCCATGCTCTGCTCCGACCTCTTCCTCACCGACGCCTTCCTCATCAAGGGGAACGTCGAGAACAAGTACACGCGGCTGTCGAAGATCCTGGACGAGCACCGCAAGACCTTCCTGCGGATCCGAGACTGCACCCTGGTGGACCTGAAGTCGCGGGATCAGATCCACACGCCGCTGCTGCACATCAACCTCGACGAGGTGTTGATCGCCCACGAGTTCCTCGACGAGGCCGGGGACGGTGCCATGGCGGACATCTCCAGGGAGGCGGACCTCGACAAGGTGCGCGTCTTCTACACCGGTCACCTCAACATCGAGCTGGCGGGCTTCATCCGCCCGGGGAGCTACGACGTGTCCGACACGTCCACGCGGCGCTTCTTCGTGATGCGGGAACCCGAGCTCCGCGGCTTCAACGATCAGGGAGATGACGAGCTCCGTCGCCTCACCGACCTCTCGTACGCGATCGTGAACAAGCAGCGCTTGAGCTACGTGTACGACTTCAACTGAGGGTCTGGCCGGAGGGACGGCCCGATCGGCAGCGAGCGCCGACCCCCTCACTCGTCGGCAGGCTCGCCTGACCCATCCGGGTCGTACGCCCCCTCGGGGTCGACCTCGTCCAAGAGGCTGAGGTAGCTCGCGTAGCGAGTGTCGGCGAGGAGACCCTCCTCGGAAGCATCAGCGACCGCGCATCCCGGCTCGTGATCGTGGGTGCAGTCGGTGTACTGACAGCGCGCCTGGAAGGGGGCGAGGTCAGGGAACAGGTCCCGCACCTGGGCCCGTTCGAGGCCATGCAGCCGGAAGACCCGGATGCCCGGAGTGTCGACCACGTAGCCGCCCATCTCCAGGCGGTGTAGCCGCGAGTAGGTGGTCGTGTGCTTGCCCTGCTTCCAGTACGCGCTGATCTTGCCCTCCTTGATGTTGAGGCCGGGCTGGATCCGGTTCAGCAGCGTCGACTTCCCCGCGCCGCTCGGGCCGTAGAAGACCGAGACTCGGTCCCTCAGCAGCTCGCACATCTCCTCGACACCCTCGCCCGACTTCGCCGAGGTGACCAGCACCCTCAGGTCCGGGACGTCTCGATAGGTGGCGAGGTAGCGGTCGATGAAGGTGCCCTTCTTGTCGAGGTCCGCCTTGTTGAACACGAGCACGGCCGGGATCTGATGCCAGTTGCAGGCCGCGAGGATGCGGTCGGTGCGGTTGCTGGAGAAGCCGGGGCTCCGCAGGGAGCCGATCACGAAGAGCTGGTCCACGTTGGAGACCAGCACCTGCTCCCGGGGGTCGTGGGAGGACGCGACGCGCCCGAGGTAGTTCCGGCGGGGGAGCACCTCCTCCAGGCTGGCGGGGTCCGTGGAGAGGTCGAGGCGGACCCGATCCCCGACGGCGACGGGGTTCTTCTGGCCCTGCAGGTCCTCGAACAGCGCCCCGCGGAGGGCGGCAAGGATGGGTTCGCCTGCGTCCGTCTCCCGCACGGCGGACGCGCCGGGGGTGACGGTCTCCGCGTCCACGTCCACATGGACGACCTTGGCGTCCACGCGGACGACTCTCCCGAGAGCGTTGGCGCCAGCAGTCATCGGCGACAAGGGTACGCGGTATCCTCTCCCCATGGACGAGGGACACGAGGTGATCCGTTCGAGGGCGAACCCGTCCCTGAAGCGAGTGGACCGCGTGGCGCGCGGGAAGGAGCCTGACGCCATGCTCCTCGAGGGGGAGCGGCTGGTGATGGATGCGCTCGGGGCGGGCCACCTGGCCGAGCTCCTGCTGGTGCGAGAGGACCACGTGGCGCTCCTCGAGCGCCTCGAGGGGCCCCGGACGCGGGCCGTGGCGCCCTCCCTCTTCGAGCGGCTCGGCACGCTCTCCACGCCGCCGGGCGTGCTGGGCATCTTCCCCCGGCCGGCCAGGCGCGATGAGGAGGCGCTCGAGGCTGAACTCGACCGCCACGAGCTCGTGCTGGGCGTCGCGGGAGTCGCTGACCCGGGGAACCTCGGCGCGCTCGCGAGGTGCGCGGAGGCGGCCGGCGCGACGGCGCTGGTGTTGGCTCCCGGCGGCGCGCGACCGTTCACGCCCAAGGCCCTGCGCGGGTCCATGGGGAGCCTCCTTCGCCTCGCCGTGTACGAGGTGGCGGACCTGGGTCGCGCGGTCGGCTCACTCGCTGCGGCGGGGTTCGGTCAGCGCGTGGCGGCGACGCGCGGCGGCGCGCCCCTCGATGACGCGGTCTTCCCCAGGCGGGTCGCGGTCTGGATGTCGGGTGAGACCGGAGAGGCGCCGCCCGAGCTCTCCGTTTGCGAGCCAGTCACGATCCCCATGGGGGGCGAGGTCGAGTCGCTCAACGTGACCGTGGCCGGCGCGCTCATGCTGTTCGCCGCCCGTCGCCGCTGAGGTCACTTCGACCGGAGAGCGCTTGTGGCTCTCCCGATGGGTGGACACACTCGCTCCGCGGCCCAGCGGGCCTCCCACGGCGTCCTTCGCGCTGTCCGCGGCCCCGAATCCCGGACGGAGTTACAGCATGGATCGTCGACGATGCGCCCTCACCTGGCCCCTTGCCCTGCTCCCCCTCGCGGCCGTTTCCGTGGCTCAGGAGCCCGCGAAGGCCGTCGCTGAGGGGTCTGGCGCTGTGCTGGGTCCGGTGCTGGGCGACCTGCGCCCGGACGGCGCCAAGGTCTGGGTCCGACTGGGTGAAGGTCTCACCGCCCGGCGCACCCTCTTCGAGGATGGAGCGCCGCGCAGCCGTGGTCCGCTCGCGCCGCGTGTCGATGCGGACGGGACGGCGGTGCTGGAACTCGAGCGGCTCCGACCCGGCGTGGACTACCGGGTCCTCCTGGAGGTGGACGGGCAGCCGGACCTCCAGGTGACCTTCACCACGCCGCGGCCACACGCTGAGGTCGCTGCCGCGCGGGTGGCCTTCGGGTCCTGCGCGAGCCATGATCGCTTCGAAGCGCAGCCCATCTGGACCGCCATGGGAGCGGCGGCGCCGGACGCCCTCGTGCTCCTCGGCGATACGCCCTACATCGACAGCACCGAGCTCGCCCGCCAACGGCGGCGCTACCGGGAGTTCTGGTCCATCCCGGAGCTGCGGCCGCTCGCGGCGAGCGTGCCGGTCTACGCGACCTGGGACGACCACGACTTCGCCACCAACGACCAGGTTGGGGCTCAGCCGGGTCGAGAGCGGTCACGCCGCGCCTTCATCGAGTACCACCCCCAGCCGTCCTTCGGCGACGGAGAGGGGGGGATCTACACCTCGTTCCGCCGCGGACCCATGGAGGTCTTCCTCGTGGACACGCGCTGGTTCGGGGACGAGGAGGCGTTCGGCCCCCCCGACTCGGGCGAGACCTCGCTGCTCGGCACGGTCCAGCGTGAGCGGCTCATCGCGGCGGTCACGGCCTCGGACGCGACCGTCAAGGTCCTGGCCTGCGGGATGGTCTGGAACGGCGCCGTCCGCCCCGGCAAGCGGGACTGCTGGTGGACCTGGCGTCACGAGCGGGACGCGATCTTCGGTGCGTTCGGGGCCGCGGGGGTCAAGGGGCTCGTGCTGGTGGGAGGGGACGTCCACCGGCCGCGGATCATCCGGCACGGGGACGTGGAGGAGCACCTCGGGTATGCGCCGATCGAGTTCGTCTCCTCTCCGCTGGCCAATCATCCGATCGCGTCCGCCGCGGCACCCCACCCGGGCCTGGTGTGGGACGCGAGCGCCGAGTCCGTGGCCCTGGTGCTCGAGGTCATCGTGGAGGGGGGCACCTCGACGGTGGTCGGCCGGATGATCGGGCCGAAGGGAGAGGTCCTCCGGACCCACGTGGTGGATCCAGAGGACCTCGGCTTCTGAGCGACCCAGCCCGGGCGCCGCCCTCCGGTGCTCTGGCGTCGACGGCTCAGCGGCGCGACCGGCGCGCTGCGGAGCGTCGCCCGGGTGCCTGGCTCCACTTCTGGTTCTGGCGCTGCGCCCGTACCGGTGCCCGCCCGTTCATCTGGCGGAGCCCGGAGGAGCGTCCGACGGCACGCTGCCGCCTGGGCCCCTGCGCGCCCTGGCGTCGGATCTGGCCCTGGGGAGCCCGCTGGGAACGAGCCCGGCGCTGGGACTGGACCCCGGAGCGGCCCCGGGCGTCACGGAGGCGCCGGGCCGTCCGACCACGCTTCGCCGCGGCCTGACGGCGAGGTGACCTCTTGCGTGCGGAGCCGTCTCCGCCGCCGCGACGTCCCTCGGGGGCGCGGCGGCGCAGACGGTCGGCTCCTGCCTTCTTCTGGGCGTCCCGGCGGGGTCGGCGTTGGGCCTGAGCCTCGCCGGAGCGCCGCTCCTGTCGAGCCCGCTGGCCATCACGGACTGCAGGTTGCTCGGCTTGGGTGGATGGGGTCTCGGGTCCGCGGCGAGCCTCCTGGGGCTGCGCCTGGGCGGAGGTGGAGAGCGAGAGCGCCAAGGTGAGCAGCGCGAGGGAGAGGTGCTTCATGTGTCTTCCTTGTTCGGGTTCTTCAGTGGCCGCCCATGCGGCGGCACCGGAGAGGAACCGGGCGGCCGGCGCGCGGGTTTGCGCCGATACGTCAGCGGAAGAGTCGCTGTTGCCAGCGGTCGGGATCGGTCGGTCAGGAGGGCGCCGTCTCGTCCGGAGCCACGTTCACCATCCAGGCTGAGAAGCCGTCCAGGAACGCACGGAAGCCCTCCACATGCTCTGCGGGGAAGCCGTAGTTCGCCGGCGCCGAGTCGATCACGCGGTGGAAGGCGTCCAGCCAGATGCGCCGGGCGGCCTCGTCGATCTCGAAGGGGAAGTGCCGCATGCGCATGCGCGGGGGGCCGTATCGCTCGTTGAAGAGCGGCGGGCCGCCGAGGAGCTGGACGAAGAAGGCCGCGGACCGCTCGGATGCCGCCTTCATGTCCTCGGGGAACCAGCGCCGGAGCTCACTCTGCTCCAGCTCCCCGTAGAAGTCGGCCAGCATCCGGAACACGCCGTCCTGGCCGATGGCCTCGAGGATCTGGGCGGAGGGGCGGCTGACCTGGGGCGGCCCGGCGGCCGGGACGTGGATCGGTCGGGTGCGTTCGGGTGCGGACATGGTCGGAGTCTAGTGCCAGCGGCAGCGCCCCTCGTACCATCTTCAATCAGGGGGCTGGAGCTCCTCGATCACCATGAGCGCAGCCCTCTTCGACGATTCGGACCCCGGTGGGGCCCACGGGGAGTCCCCGGTCGCCGAGGCGCCCGCCGACGCGCCCCTGGCCGAGCGCGTGCGGCCGCGACGCGCCGAGGAGGTCTTCGGGCAGTCGCACCTGCTGGGCGAAGGGAAGCTCCTCCAGCGGGTCCTCGACGGAGAGGTCCAGCAGAGCCTGCTCCTGTGGGGGCCTCCCGGCGTCGGGAAGACGACGTTGGCGCGCCTCGTGGCGGACGCTTCCGGGGCGCGCTTCGTGCCGTTCTCCGCCGTGCTCTCCGGGGTGAAGGAGGTGCGCGCGGTGATGGGGG
Organism: uncultured Planctomycetaceae bacterium; assembly: GCA_964511565.1. Lineage (GTDB taxonomy): Bacteria > Planctomycetota > UBA1135 > UBA1135 > Saltatorellus. The sequence continues at coordinate 2,446 of CAZEFP010000063.1, read as the reverse complement.
AGGCGCGGGACCGCCGGGCTCGGACCGGCGACCGAACGCTGCTCTTCGTGGATGAGATCCACCGCTTCAACAAGGCGCAGCAGGACGCGTTCCTCCCCTTCGTGGAGCGGGGAGACGTGCTGCTCATCGGTGCGACCACGGAGAACCCGTCCTTCGAGTTGAACGCCGCCCTCCTGTCCCGTTGCCGCGTGCTGGTCCTGGAGCCGCTGTCGATCGAGGAGACCGTGGGGCTCATCCGGAGTGCCTGTGAGTCCGAGCGAGGCCTTGGCAGCCGGATCGAGTTGGACGATGAGCAGGTCAAGCGGATCGCCAATGCCAGCGACGGGGACGCTCGCCGGGCGCTGACCCTGCTGGAGACCGTGGCGGCCGTGAGCCTCAGCGGCGGCAAGGTGGACGACGACGCCCTCGCCGAGGCGCTGCAGCGCAAGTCGGTGCGCTACGACCGCTCCGGGGATCAGCACTACGACCTCATCAGCGCGCTCCACAAGAGCATCCGGAACTCCGACCAGAATGCTGCGCTGTACTGGCTCGCCAGGATGCTGGAGGGGGGCGAGGACCGGCGCTACCTCGCCCGGAGGCTGATCCGGATCGCCTCCGAGGACATTGGCCTGGCGGACCCCTTCGCCCTGCGGGTTGCCCTGGACGCCGCCGAGGCCTTCGACCGCCTGGGCGTCCCCGAGGGCGACCTGGCCCTCGCCCAGGCGGCCGCTTACCTCTCGAGGTCTCCCAAGAGCAACTCGATCTACAAGGCTCTGGCGATGGCCCAGGGAGACGTTCAGGAGACCGCCAGCGAACCCGTCCCGATGCACCTGCGCAACGCCCCGACGGCCCTCATGAAGGGGCTGGGGCACGGCGAGGGGTATCGCTACGTCCACGACGACCCGAAGGCGCGCGAGGAGATGCGGTGCATGCCGCCCGGGCTGGAGGGCCGCGTCTACCTCGAGGACGATCCTCCCGCTCGGGCCTGAGCGGTTGGCGTGGGCTCGAATCGGGGAGTAGAGCCTTGTCTGGGGTATCTGGGGGATCTACAACCTCGCCACCCGCAGGTGACTGTGGGCGCGGAGAGCGGCGTGTTGCCGTTCCTTCCGTAACGCAAGCCACGGGGTCACGACGTTCACGTCGTGGCCCCGTGACTTTTCTTGAGCGGACGGGCTGCGGGGCCGTCGGCTCACTCCGAGCGGAGCGCAAGGAGCGGGCCGCTCGCCTGCTTGAGGAGCGCGTGGGTGACGCCCCCGAGGATGGCGGCGCTGAGCCCCGTGTGTCCATGGGTCCCCATGACCGTGAGATCGCCCTCCTGGCGAGCCTCTTCGATGGCGCTGATCGTGCTCCCGACCACGAACTCCGTGGTGTGCTCGACGCCCTTCCAATCGACCGCCTCCATCTTCTCCTCGAACTGCGCCTGGATGGCCTCGTGCAGGCCATCGACCACGTAGGCGGGAACCATCAGGTCCGCGCTCCCCTGGGTCATCGGGTCGAACAGGGCCGGGGGTTGGCTCACGTGCAGGACGTTGAGCGGGATGCCACGGTGCAGCGCGAGGTCGCGTGCAGCGTGGAGCGCAGCCATGCTCGGCGCAGACAGGTCACAGGGCGCGAGGACCCTGGTGATGGGTCGCGGCTCGGTCGGCTGGCTCCAGACGTGGCAGTGGGCTCCGGAGAACACGGCGCGCTGCGTGCCCCCGAGGTCGAAGAAGTGCTGCTTGGTGTGCGGGCCCAGCAGGATCAGGTCCGCGCCGATCGACCGGGCCGCGCGGATGAGGGCCGAGTGCGGCCGGCCGAGCTCGACCTGGACGCCAGCGACTCCCGCTCCCAGGAACGCGTCCGCTCGATCCTGGATCCGCTGCGTGGCGGCCTCCGCCATGCTCGCGGTGTGATTGGCGATGTCGGTCAGAGGCCCGCCGGTCCCATCGGGCGCCGGGACGTCGAGGGCGTGCACCACGTGCAGCTTCGTGCCGAAGTTGGCGGCGAGGGCCGCGGCGATCTGGAGGGCGCGCTCTCCGCCCGCCTGGCCATCGTCTCCGATGACCGCGGAAGAGAAGGGCAGGTGGGCAGTGGTCATGGCAGGTCTACTCCGAGGTTTCCGCTGCGGCCCGGAGGCGGGCGGACAGAAGACTGAGCCGGCTGGACTGCTCTGCGTTTTCCACCGCACGCTGCAGCGCCCTGCGCTCTCCGACGAGCACAACGAGGCGCTTGGCCCGCGTGATCGCAGTGTAGAAGAGGTTTCGCTGGAGCATGTGTGCGTGCTGTGTCGAGAGCGGGAACACGACGCAGGGAAATTCTCCGCCCTGGCTCCGGTGAACGGTCATGGCGAACGCCGGCTTCAGGTCACCGATCGCCCCGCGCTCATAGACCACCTCGCGGTCGGGAAACTTCACCGTCACCGAGCCCTCGGCGTCGACCCGGGTGATGCGCCCGAGGTCGCCGTTGAAGACCTCTCGCTCGTAGTCGT
>CAZEFP010000062.1:0-10630 GCA_964511565.1 uncultured Planctomycetaceae bacterium | reverse complement strand
TGACAACGGCATCGTCGGTGATGACGTCATCGTCGGTGACGACGGCGACAGCGACGCGTCAAAATAGAGAGAGGGAGAGAGAGGAGCAACAGAACAACAGAGAAAGGGGAAATCAAAGGCACAAAGAGAGAGGGGATCCAAGGTTGCTATGTATGTATAGGTATGGTAGAGAAGGTGTGCCTTGCGGCCAAGTCAGTCCTTCTTGGGTCCCCCCTCCTCCTCTTTCTCGACTTTCTCGGCCTCCTCCGGGGTCTCGGCGGCCTTGTCCCCCGCGCTGGCCGCCCCCCAGGCCAAGCCGGACCAGGTGTTCCGGCTCAACCCGCGCACCAACAAGGCCAGCACGGTCACCGGCACCGTCACCGAGGACGGACTCGATAACGTCAAGGTCACCCGCAGGGACGGCCGCGAGGTCTCGATCAAGTCCGGCGAGGTGATCCAGATCGCCTGGGGCAGCGGCTCCACCCAGTTCACCGACGGCGGCACCTACGCGAGCCGCGGGGCATGGGAGGAAGCCGTGAAGAGCTATCAGGAGGCCGCTGGCGACTCCGCCGTACGCGAGCCCCTTCGGGCACAGGCCCGTCTCCAGGCTGCGACGTCGCTGATGGCCCTGGCCGCCGCGGACATGACCCGCTTCGGTGACGTGGCCAGCGAGTGCGACCGCTTCCTGACCGACTTCCCGACCTCGCGGCAGGCCCCGATGGTGCTCGCGCTCAAGTCCCGCGCCCAGTGGCTGAACGGCGACGCGGCCGCCGCCAGGGACGGGTATCGCTCGATCTACGACACCGGCAAGGGCGGCGCCGATGGCTATTCCCCCATCGCCACCGCCGACGCGGCCATGCACGCCGCGTACGCCGCCATCAGCGCCCAGGACAACGTCGGGGCCCGCGAGCTCTTCGACCTGGCCGCGGCCGCCTACGGCGCCATCGAGACCGAGAATGCCACGGTCATGGCCGCTGCGGCGGCCGGGGCCGAGGTCGCCGGGATGGGCGAGGCCATCACCAAGGCCGCCTCCGGGGACGCCAAGAGCGTTCGCCGCACCTTCGAGTCCGCCTCCAAGAGCAGCGAGACATCGGCCGGCATGGCCGCAGCCCACCTCGGGCTGGGTCACGCATGGCTCGCCGAGGGGGACTTCCGCAAGGCGCAATTCGAGTTCGCCTGGGTCGCTGGCCTCGATCACACCTCAGCGGATCGTCGCGCCGAGGCCCTGGTCGGACTCGCCGAGGCGGGCCTGGCCGCCGGTGAGGCCGGGGACGCCAATGCGGCCAAGACGGCCCTCCGGCAGGTCGCGTCTCAGTACGGCGCCACCCCGTCCGCACGTAAGGCGGCGCAACTTCTCGAATCGTTGTAAAACATCACGGTTGCCGACGGCTCAGCGAGCGGTACGTTCTCTGTCCGGAAGACGGCCGAATGGCCGGCAACCACCCAGTCCTCGGGCTCCGCATGCTCAAGAGCGAGCGGTTCCCGTCTGGTCGGGATTCGATCCCCCCGGCCACCCCACCCCCAATCCAATTCATCCCCTCACCGCCCTGGTGACCATTCGGGTCGCCTCCCGGGTCCGGTGAGCCCACGGTCCCTCGGCTCTCCCTCCTCCACTCAACGGAGGCCTGGTCAGAGCCCGATACGCCCCCAGCCATCCCAATGAACGCGAACTCCCTCCTCGCTCGACTGGCGCCCGCAGCTGCCGCCGGCCTCGTCTTCCTCTCGACGGCGACCCCGGCCATGGCCCAGAACACCACCGCCGGCGACGTCTTCAAGAACGCTGGCCCGGTCGGCTGGTGCATCATGCTCCTCTCGATCGTCGCCCTCGCGGTGATCATCGAGAACATGACCTCCCTCAAGCGCGACAAGCTCGCCCCGCCCGAGCTCATCGACGAGATCGAGGTCCTCTTCAACGACGAGAAGTTCCAGGAGGCCATGGACCTCTGCGAGGAAGAGGAGACTTACTTCACCCGCGTCTGCGGCGCCGGCATCTCCAAGATCGGCCACCCCTACGAGGTCGTCGAGAAGTCCCTCGAGGAGATGGGCGACGAGGAGTCGATCAAGCTCCACCAGAAGATCGGCTGGCTCTCCCTCATCGCCAACGTCGCCCCGAGGATGGGTCTGCTCGGCACCGTGATGGGAATGGTCACGGCGTTCAACGAGATCGCCCGCTCGCAGGGTCAGGCCAACCCGGCCGACCTCGCCGCAGGTATCTCCCAGGCGCTGCTGACCACCATGCTCGGCCTGATCGTCGCCATCCCGGTGACGGCGGCCTTCGCCTTCCTGCGCAACCGCCTCATCAAGACGATCATCGAGACCGGTGCCATCGTCGAGGACCTCTTCGAGCGCTTCCGCCCGCAGACCTGAGCGGACGCCGGCGACGGCGGGGTCCCCTCGGGGGCCTGCCGTCCGCTGGCCGACGAGGTGGGCCTCATCCGGCCCGCTCCCCTCACCAATCGGAGAGTTGCCCCTGGGCGGCATGACGCCGCCCCCCGCGCCCACGGAGACTGCACATGAACCTGGCCAAGCACGACGCAGAGACGGATATGGAGATGGACATGACGCCGATGATCGACGTCGTCTTCCTCCTCATCATCTTCTTCATGATCATCACGGACATGACTCAGCAGGACCTGGAGGACGTTGACCTCCCGACGGCCGAGCACGCCCAGCCCGACAAGCCGGACCCCAAGGAGTGGCGGCCGATCATCAACGTCCCCCACGGCGGGGACATGATCATCAAGAAGAAGACCTACTTCGATCCGGACGTGAACACCGGCCCGGACAAGTGGAACGATCTCGACGTCTGGCTGAAGTCTGCGGCCAACCGGATGAAGAAGGAGCCCATCGCCCCCGGTAGCTCCACGCTGATCCCGGACGAGCCCGTCCTCATCCGCGCCGACCAGGTCACGCCCTTCAAGTACGTGCAGTACATCATGGAGCGCTGCGGCCAGGAAGGAACGCAGATCTGGAAGCTGCAGCTCGCCGTCTCCACCCCCGACACCAACGAGGGCGGCAACTGATCGGCGGGGCGAGCCCCCTCGCCCCACCGCTTGCCCCCATCACCAGGGAGTCCAACAGACATGGCCAAGAAGAAAGGAAGCGCCCTCTCCGAGATCACCAATGAGAAGTGCGAGCTGCAGATGACGCCGATGATCGACGTCACGTTCCTGCTGCTCATCTTCTTCATGTGCACGCTCAAGTTCAAAGTCCTCGAGGGCAAGCTCGGCGCCTACCTCCCCAAGGACGTCGGCGTGAACACGAGTCAGGCCGAACCGGTCGAGAAGGTGGACATCCGGCTCGACGTCCTTCGACCCGGCAACAAGATGCGCGAGACCCGGGATGGCCTCGTGCCCTACACCGATGAGGACGTGAAGGCGAACCGCCGCTTCGTCTACGACGACACCCGGCAGATCCGCTACACGGTCGGGACCAAGAGGACGACGAAGCTCGAAGAGGTCGTGAAGTCCCTGAAGGCCTTCATCAAGGCCGACCCCGAGAAGAAGGCCACCATCGACCCCCGAACGGACATCACCAACCTGGATGTGGTGTTGGTGCTCGATGCCGCGATGGACGCCGGATACACGGACATCACCTTCAAGGGCTCCTTCGAGCGCTGAGCCTGGCAGGCTCCGACTCCTCGCGGGCGTCGGACCCGATCACACAGCACCCCCGGACGACCTGTCGTCCGGGGGTGCTGCTCGTTTCAGCCGGGAGCCCGCGTCGCGACCCCGCTCCCCCCGGGGGCCTGAGCCCCAGGGACCTTTGGGGGGGGTGCAGCCAGGAAGCTGGCATCGGGAGCCAGAGGGGGCCTGGAGGCCCTCGGCGGACGCTGCTCGAGCCGCGGTGCCCCGTCGGTCATGCCGGCCCCGGGGCCCAGCACGTGAGGCAGGCGCGGGGCCTGAGCCAATGGTGAGGAAGGTGACCCTGGGGGCCGCTTCCGGGCGCACTCCACGACGAGTCGATGGATCCTCCTTCCCCCACGGGCCAGCCCGGTTCGCCAGTCCGTTGCCCTATTCGTCGATCGTCGTCCTCGCGAACTCGAGGCGGAGGCCCCGCCCCCCGCCGCGGCCTCGCCTGAGGACGGGGCGCCCCGGCAGATCATGGGTCTGAATCGCCTCAGGGCCTTTGACGGTCCACGACCCCTTCCTTACTCTTTTGGACCCGTTCCTTCCTCCCGCCGACCGCGCCCCGCGTTCCTCAGGAAGAGAGTTCGGCCAAGGCGGCACCCCAGCTGCCGTTGATCGCGATTCAGGGACCCGCTCCTCCTCGGAGAAGCCCCCTGATCCCGTGTCCATCCCCCCACAAAGCTCGTCGACCGCGATCCGCCTAAACCTCGGTAGCCGGTCGATTTTCTACCGGTAGCTGCAGAGGTCTCGACACCTCCAAAGCTCCCTCCCCCCACCTCCTTGCATTCGACGTGAGTCTTCCCCGCATGAGGATCACCGGCCCCGCCCTCAACGTGTCCTTCCTGCTCATCACCGGCAGCGCCTCCATGGCGCTTCTGGGATGCGCTTCGACCTCTTCCGAGGCTCCCCAGGACGCTGAAGTCAGCACGACCAGCGAAGGTCGCCGCGCCACCATCGACCCCTCCACGATCGAGCGCGCTGGCGGCCTGGCCGCCGCGCAGGATGATCAGGCTGGGGCGGACGCCGAGCTTCTGACGCTGCGCGAGCAGAAGAACAGGCTCCTCTTCGACGCCGCCATGGCGCGCGCTGCCGACATGAAGCAGCAGCTGATGCTCGAGGAGGCGCTGGCCCAGGTGGACCGCGCCCTCGCGATCAACGGCCAGAGCCTCGAGGCGAAGCAGATGCGCGCCGAGCTGGCCGCGCTCCTCGATCGCCCCGACGGCGTCAACGCCATCGGCGACGCCGAGGCCTCGCGTTTCGCGCTCAAGCTGGAGCAGCTCAAGGTCGCCGTCCGCCAGGACCTCAGCGACGCCCGGAAGATGAAGCAGCGCGGCGACTACGCCGGCGCCGTGGCTGAGCTTCGCCTCGCCCAGACCAAGATCGAGGTCGGCGGGTACGACATCGACTGGGAAGGAACGGACGTCGAGGTCCGCGACCTGCTCGCCCAGACCGAGCAGGAGCGCGCCCTCGCCGAGAAGAACGCCAAGGACCTCTCCCGCCGCGAGGCCTTCGAGCTCCTCAAGCAGAAGGAGACCGCCGAGGCCGATCGTCAGCAGGCTCAGATCGACCTGATCGTCGCCGAGGCCGCCACCGCCTTCGAGGAGGGCCGCTACCGCGACGCCGAGGAGTCGGCCCGCCTGGCCCTCTCGAAGCAGCCGAAGAACGACCAGGCCGAGGAGATCCGCACCGCGGCCTTCCGCGCCGACCGCCAGCAGGTCCAGGCCGACTACATCATCAAGAAGTCGGAGCAGTTCAAGAAGTACCGTGAGGAGCTCGAGGAGATGCGGATCGCCCGCAACGAGATCATCACGCTGCCCGACGCCGACGACTGGCGCCGCAAGTCGATCCTGCGGACCAAGCGCGTCTACAACCCCTCGAAGAAGATCTCCCCCATCGAGGCGGAGCTTCGCGCGGCCCTCGCCACCACCAAGGTGACGCTGCCGAGCATCGAGGACGAAGAGAGCCTCAAGGTCGTGATGGGCTACGTGTCCGACTTCACGAACCTGCCCATCATCGTGGACCAGGCCGCCGAGGACCTCGTGTCCGACGAGGGCATCGTCTACAACTTCAACTTCCAGAACGAGCTGACGGCCGAGCAGGCCATCAACCGGATCGTCGCCGCCTCCGGCGAGGAGATCCGCTGGACCATCATGTTCGACGCGGTGCTCATCACGAGCGCCGAGAAGGCCGTCGGCGCCCCCGAGCCCGTCGTCCACGACGTCTCGGACCTGATCTTCGCGCTGACCGACTTCCAGGGTCCGCGCATCGACCGGATCCGGCTGATCGACCAGCTCGAGGACGACGACGGCGGTGGCCCCTTCGGCGCCATCGGTGAGGCCCCGCGGATCATCGAGCTGGAGAACCTCCAGACCCTGATCACGGACACGGTCGCCCCGGACTCCTGGGAAGTGGAGGGCGTCGGCATCGAGGTCGGTGAGACCAACCTGCTGGTCACCCAGACCCCCGAGGTCCAGATGCAGATCGTCGAGTTCCTGAACGACCTCCGTCGCTTCAACTCGTCGCTCGTCACCATCGAGTCCAAGTTCCTCGAGGTCACCGACAACTTCATCCAGGAGATCGGCAACGACTTCCGGGGTCTCGACAACCGGGTGCTGGAGGACGTGACGAACGGCCTCGAGGACCAGGCGTCCCTCGGCCTCGACAATGGCGGCACGGGCACGGACGGCACCAACGCGGCCGGCGCGCCCAGCGCGGGTCTCTTCTTCGATGACGGCCTGGACGGCGCCTTCAGCGCGACCACCCAGAACTTCTTCGAGACGGCCCTCGGCAGCAGCCTCAGCACCGTCGGAGGCCTCACCTTCCAGATGACCTTCTTCGACGACGCCGAGGTCTCCTCGATCCTGCGCGCCGTCGAGAAGAGCGAGAAGAGCCAGATCGTCAACAGCCAGATGCTCAGCGTCCAGGACTCCCAGCGCGCCTACGTGGCGGTGCTGAACCAGCGCGCTTACATCCAGGACTTCGACGTTGAGGTCGCCCAGTTCCAGGCGGTCGCCGACCCGGTGGTCAACGTGCTCAACGAGGGCGTTGTCCTCGACGTGCGCCCCACCATCCTGGAGAACCGACAGTGGCTCCGCCTCGAGATCCAGCCCACCGTGGCGAAGGTCGTCGCGCTCCGGAACTTCTCGACCACCCTCGGCGGCAACACCGCCCCGGTCGAGTTCCAGCTCCCCGAGCTCGAGGTCCAGAGCGTCAACACGAGCGCCTTCCTCCCGGACGGCGGCTCGCTGCTCCTCGGCGGGCTCTCCCGGATCCGCAACATCGAGCGTCGGGCGGAAGTCCCGTGGATCGGGCAGATCCCCGTCCTGGGCTTCCTCTTCAAGAGCGAAGGCTTCAACGACGAGCGCAGCTCGCTCATGGTGCTCGTGAAGGCGACCATCACGAACATCCGCGAGTCGGTCGAGTCCAAGCTCGAGTCCCAGTGATCAGCGGCGGGCCCCCGCGGCCCGCAGCTTGAACGCCCAGACGAGCCCGGCGTTCCCCACCACGGGGAACGCCGGGCTCTCTTCTTGTCCCGGCCAAGGCCCCTGGAGGGGCCGAGACCCGGGTTCTCTCAAATGGGCGCGAGTCGCCGCGCTGGCCTTCCGATGGAAGAGAGATCGACCTGCGTGCACAATAGGTCGCACTCGACTCCGACACCCGTGATCCCATGAAGGCCGTCCTCTTCGACATCGACGACACCCTGTTCTCCACCACGGAGTTCGCCCGGAACGCCCGTGCGCGTGCCGTGGACGCCATGATCGAGACGGGACTCGACGCGACTCACGAGGAGATCGCTGCCGAGCTGCAGGAGGTCGTGCGAGAGTTCGGCTCCAACTACAACCAGCACTACAACAAGCTGATCCAGCGGCTCCCCCCCCACCAGAAGCGAGACGTGAACCCGGCGCTGATCGTGGCAGCGGGTATGGCCGCGTACCACGACACCAAGTTCAAGGACCTGCGCGCCTTCGAGGACGTGGAGCCGTTCCTCAAGGCCCTGTCCGACGCCAAGATCCGGACGGGGATCATCACGCACGGGTGGACCACCAAGCAGTCGGAGAAGCTGATCCGGCTGGGCCTCGTCCCGCTCCTGGGCCCCCGGAACATCTTCATCTCGGACCAGGTCGGCATCAGCAAGCCCAACGTCAAGCTGTACCAGCACGCGCTGCGCGAGATGGGGCTGCTCCCCGGCGAGGTCCTCTACGTCGGTGACAACCTCGCCCATGACATCGTGCCGCCCGTCAGCATCGGGATGCACACCGCGTGGATCCGCCGGGCCGCCCGGGAAGGGCAAGACGTCGAGGCGGCGAGCCCCGAGTTCATCGTGGACGACTTCCGCGAGCTGGCGGCGATCCTCCGGGAGCGCTTCCAGGTCCCCCTCGCGGAGTTCTAGACCCGCGGAGCCGGGGTGGTCCGCTGCCCGCGGCCGACCACCGGGTCCTTGCCGTCGGAGGGCGAGCACCCCCCACGGTCGAGCTGGCGCCAGGGCCCGTGTCGCCCGCAGAGGCGGCGCTCCCGGGCCAGGGACGCCACGCGCTCTTCGGTCGGGGCGTCGCGGCGCTGGGACGCCGCGAACCTCGGCGAGATCCCAGCTCCGGCGCCGACGTGCGGCACGGGTCCGCCACGGCAGGCCCCCTCCCACCCGAGGTCTCCCACACCGAGGACCCCGAGGCGAAGAGGGTCACGCCCCCCCACGCACCGGGGCAGGGACGAGGGCCCCGACCGACCTCAGCGGAGCCCTCACGGGGTCTCTCGAGCGAGGAAACCTCGCCCCCCCGGCCTCGCCGAGGGACCGCCCGGGATGATCCGTCTTGGCCCGCCAGGCACGAGAGGAGCCCCCAGGAAGCCCTGGACTCACGCAGGTGCGCCCAGGAGCCCCGTGGGGACCCGCAGCCGCTCCCGCGGGGAGTGGACGGCATGGGCTCGCAGGTCGGCGCCGAGGCCGCCGCCCGGGGCCTCCAGCTCTCCGACGGCGCCTCCATCGGCGCCCCGGGCTCATCCGCACCGCCCCTTCGAACGCTGATCAAGACGGGTACGAGCAACGGAGAGCCCGAGCAGGGGCCACGCCTCAGGACCTCTCCCGCAGGGCTCGAAGGACTCCCTCCTGGACCCAGAGCCGGGCTGCCAGGCTCTCCACCTCGGCCTCCAGTTCCGGAACCCGCAGGTCGGCGTTCCCCGGCCTCTCCCGCTCTGGCTCAACGCCGTCCCTGCGGAACGACGTCCCGGTGAGGACGAGTTCGATCAAGCCGAAGGCGACGAGCCCGGCGAGGAACGAGATGGCCTCCATGTTCGGAGCGTCGACGGGTGACCTCGGAAGCAACAGGGCCCGATGAGAACCGGTGGATTGGCCGCTGGTGAGCCCGGGAGTCGGGGGCCGCCCCGAGCCAGCCGCGAGGCCTCCGTGCGGAGCCAGCGCCAGGAGACCCGGAGGCCCACCGAAGTGGGATGAAGTCAGGAGAGGTGCGAGGACGCCGCCCTCGGTCGGGGCCTCGCCAACGGCGGGCGCCCGACCACGGGCGCTCGCCCTGGGGACCGCGCCGCGGGGAGCCCGAGCAACCGGCGAGCCTCGCGAGAAGCGAGGCTACCTCCTCCGGGGAGCGCGACCGAGCCACGGAGCGGCACCGTCGCCGCCGCGCTAGGCGTTGGTCGCTACATGCCAAAGAGGAGCGCGAGGACGGCCACCCACATCACCGTCAGGAAGCGCCAGTACTGGTAGAGCATCTGGAGCGAGCCGGACTGGGGGCCTCGCCCCCCCGTGGAGCGAGCGAGGACGATCCCGTTCGCGACCACCCCTCCGAGGACGTGGGCGGCGTGGGCCACGGTGAGCATCAGGAAGAGGAAGCCCTCCATGCGGAGCGTCCCGTCCCCGTCGGGGTCTCCCTGGGCGATGAGGGGGATCCAGCTGAAGCTCTGCACCACCACGTAGATGGAGGCGGTGATCAGCGTGAGCCGGGTGAGCTTGAAGGCCCTGGGCTTGTCCGTCTCCTGGCGAAAGGCGCGCGCCGCGGCGACGTCGGCGATGACCAGCAGGACCGTGGCCGCGGCGAGCCGGATGACCTCACCGCTGTCCACGGCCCCCTGCCAGTCGGCGCGGTTCCGCCACCAGATGATCCCGTAGGCCGCGAACGTCGCGCCGAAGATCATCGTCAGGGACGCGAGGAACAGCTTCATCCCGAAGCCGAGGACCTCCGACTCGGAGGCGGGCGTCTCGGAGGGCGCGATGCCGCGGGCGCCGGCGCCGGCGTAGCCGCCGTCGGGCACCTCGCCGGACGCCTCGAGGCGTCCTTGGCGATCCGGGTGTCGGAGGGGGCCTGGGGTGGAGTAGCTCATGGGTCGTGTGGGGAATCTAGTCCATGTTCGCTGGCAGGGAGCCCCCTGATGCCCGGCGCGGGGCGAATCAGGCGCGGCTCCAACGCCGGGTGTGCCGCAGAACGGGAGCGGCCCCGCTCCTCCCATGGGGGGAGCGGGGCCGCTCGATGCCAGCGCGGCGCCCCGTCACAGGGCGGCGCGCCGCGGCGCGGGGGTCACTGCCCCAGGTCGATCGCGATCTCCTGCTGCTCCTTCTCGTTGATGTCGACCTGGTACTGACCACGGTCGATCCACACGAAGCTGATGAACAGGAAGACGAACAGGAAGGAGCCGTAGATCAGCAGCGAGTGGAAGCTCTTGTCGAACCCCAGGTGCATGAAGATCAGCATCACCAGGGTCGCCTTGATGGTCGCGATGGCCATGGCCACCGGGAGGTCGAAGGCGCCGAGGTGGAAGGTGGAAGCGGTGACGGTGAAGACCGTCAGGCCCATCAGGGCCGCCCAGGTTCCGATCAGGAGCCAGAGCGGGAGGACGTGGTGATCGCCGTGGTCATGACCCTCGGCGTGGTCGTGTTCCGTGGAGGCTGCAGCAGTCATGGGAGTCTTGTGGCTTGCGGGGCGTCGCTGGTGAAGGGGAGGTCAGCCGCGCGGGCTCAGTTGATCAGGTAGAGCAGCGGGAAGAGGAAGATCCAGATCAGGTCGACCAGGTGCCAGTAG
>CAZEFP010000061.1:0-10702 GCA_964511565.1 uncultured Planctomycetaceae bacterium | reverse complement strand
GCACCGCGACGCAGCCGTCCCCGGACTCGAGCAACTCCTCCCGCCGCTCACCGTTGGCCACTCGAACTCGCCAGGTCCACCCCAGCCCGCGCAGCAGCGCGGGGACGAGCAGCGGCACCAGGGGGGAGAGCGCGCGGCGGCGCAGGTCCCTGAACCGGCGGCGCAGCGGACCGTTCCGCCGGGAACGGTCACTGCGCTTGTACTGCCACCCTGAGCCGGCCGCGTCCGTGGAATGGCGGGCGTCCGAGGGGTCCCCCTCGCCGTGTTCGGACCTCATCGGCTCCGACTATCGGGCAGAGGTATGCAGGAGGTCATCGCCCTCGCCCTCCTCGTCGACGCCGTTCGAGCCCAGGGACCACAGCTGGTAGCCCTTCTCGGTGATCCGGTAGCGCACCGCGCGACCCCACCCGTCCTTCAGGTCCCCGGAGAAGTAAGCCGGCTTGCCCTGCTCGGTCCTCGTGAGCTCCGCCAGGGAAGCCGGGAGGGCGGCGCCATGGTCGAGTTGATAGACCTGGATCGCGACCCCCAGGCTGACCAGCTGGGCCCTGGTCAACATCTCGGCTCCGTTCGAACCATCGTCCAGCGGCGCCCCGACCTTCGCCGCTGCGTCCGCATCGGGGAGCGCCCCCTCCTCGGCGATGAGGAGCGCCTCCTCCTGAACGGTGAACAGGCCGACGAGGCCGGCTCCGATCAAGAGCGCCGGAAGCTCGGGGCCCAGGGAGGAGACCGAGGTATCGACGAAGCCATCCTCCACCTTGACCCAGCTCCGTTCGCTCGGCGCGAAGTGCCGGGTGATCAGGTCCATGTCAGGGAGAGAGTCCAGCTTGAACGGGAGCGGAAGGTCGCTGTCCACCCCGGCGGCGCCGTAGCCGTCGTCCGCGAGGTTGAGGAGCATCGGTGCGAGCGCGCGCAGCTGGGTGTAGAGGTTGCCGTAGAACACCGGCCAGTTGGCCGAGCTGACCATCGTGGCGGCCCCGGGCACCTCGATCGCGCTCAGCCCGGCGTGGAGCTCTGCCTCCTCGCCCGCCTTGATCAGCTTCGCAACCCGGCGAACCTCGCGCTTGGCGTGACTGGGGAGCGTTGAGATCAGGACGCGGTCGTCCATCACCGTCAGGGTCGGCCGGGTGATCGTGGAGAGGTCCACCGGAAGGGGGGACATCTGCATCCCCCCACTCCCGCCGGAGAGCATGTCGAGGGAAAGGGTGTAGAGGGTCGCGCCCCTGTAGTCCGTCCGCTGGCCATCCACATTGCCCGCCTCCTCCATCAAGGCCATCAGGCCGTCCATCCCGCGGATGAAGGCCCCGCGGTCATCCAGGGAGGCCACCGCCATCAGGTTCGGCGCGGACAGGAGTGAGCGCAGCCTCGGAAGGCTGTAGGAGATCGAGCCGCCGAGGGGATCGATCAGGTCGCGGTCGACCCGGAAGCCGAACAGGGTGTCCATCTCCTTCATGGCCTCCTCGGTCTCCACCTCGTTGGCTCCTTCGGGGAGCTGCACGAGGAGGTCGAGGAGCTGCTCCGGGTCGAAGCTGGCCACGGAGGTCACGAGCGCATCGGGGTGCGCGAGGGTCAGGCTGGCGGGGTCCAACACGGACGCACCGAACACCTCGGAGCTGGGGAGGGACGAGGGGCCGGGGACCCAACCGTTGGTGAGGTAGCGTCCGTCCTCCTGGATATCGACGCGCCAGTGGCCTCCACGGAACATCGCCGTCCCGAGCGCACCCAGCATCATCTCCATCATGGTGGCGAGGGGACCCGCCACGGTCATAGCCTCCACCCCGACGGCGGCCTCCATCTGGGCCGAGACGCCAGCGTCGGGCGAGATGTAGAACTCCATGAGCGTGGTGCCCACCGCCGCCCCGAGCCTCGCTCGACCCGCCACGATCTTGCTGGAGCAAGCCTCCGGCGCCGCGCGGCTGAGCCGCAGGAGCTCGCCGTCGATGTCGTCGATCCCTAGGCCCACGATGACCCGAGTGCCACCGTGAACGAAGTGCCCGACCTTGCCGTCTCCCAGGTCCGAGAGCTCGACCACCGTGAGCCGTGGGGAGCCGAAGGCCCCCCCGTCACCCGGGAGGTTCACCGCCCGCGTGGGGAGATCGCCAGCCGCGTCGCCGCGCAGGGAGGCGTCGAGGCCGCGGGCCACAGCCTCGCTGGCTGCTTCATCCACGAAGTCGATCACGAGCCGGACCTCGAGGTCCGACGCCGAGGCCCCGCCGTCCTCACCCCCAAGGAGGGAGGTGAGCGGCCCCGCCCCATCTCCGCCCAGGTCCATGGAGAGTGAGACGGACCGGAAGCCCTCGTGGTGGTCGAGGATCGGCGGGAAGAGCCACCCCAGGTCGCGCAGCTGCTGTACCACCAGCTCGACGGGGTCCACCGGGCCGCTCCCCATCACGTCACCGAGGGCCGCATGGAGCTCCTCGTCCGCCAGGGTCCTCGCCAGCGCCGTGGAGTCGAAGGCGTCCAGCACGGCCGGGAGGTCCGGGAGCACCAGAACGAGGTCGACCCCGTCCGGGTGAAGGGTCTGCGGCGCGGGCTCGGGTGCCTGTGAGGCGGCGAGCGCGAGCGCGAGGAGCGGCGTGGTCAAGGGGCGACGGGGTATGGGACGGAGTAGCCGGGGACGCCCTGCTGACGGGTCCCTACTTGTTCATGAACGCTCGGATCTTCTCGTCGCGCTCCGACAAGCTGTTGCGAATGGCACCGAAGATCTTCGCGGTGTCCTGCCTTTTTTCCATCGCCTCCTTCAAGTCCTCGTGCAGGCGTGAGAGCTCAGGGTCTCCACCGTCCACCAGGTACGCCACCATCAGCCCGGCCTGATTGATGAGACGGGCCGTCTGCTCGTTCTGACCGCTGGCCTCGAAGTCGAACACGTCGTCGAAGTCGAGCAGGCCACCCTGGGCGTTGAGGTTGGACGCGGACCACTTGCGCGCCCAGTAGGGGTCACCGCCGCGCTTGATCTGGTTGTCCTTGAACCAGCGCGAGGCGTAACAAGCAGCTCCCCAGCGGAACCAGCGGGGGAACTTGTGGGCTCGGAGGCGGACCGCCGCGAACTCCGGCGACACCTCGCCCTCCGCGTAGACATCGTCGAGCCCCTCGACGCAGGGGTCGATGGACTCCACGAAGGAGAGGCCGTAGGCGAAGCGCGCGTCGTGGAGCCCGAACAGGTCCCCCGACTCGGACTCCTCGTCCCAGAACGTCACCCCCATGCCGAGGTACACCTCCTCGTCGAGGTCGAACCAGAGGTCCGCGAACGCCGATCGGTTGAAGGCCGACATCGCGAGCGGGTCCAGCTGCGGGAGGTCGTAGTCCTCGTCCCCGTCCATGAAGCGCAGGTACTCCGCCTGGTTGCGGACCACCATGAACGCGGGCTTGTCATCGCCGCCGAACCCGAAGACCTTGAGCATGTCGTAGTACGCCTGCTCGGCCTGAGCCGCCGCCTTCAGGGCGGTCTCGCGGCTACAGGTGGACCAGACCGTGGCGCGCTTCTCCGGGATCCGCCAGGGCGTCTCGATGTCGCCGTGCCACTCGTCGGCCTCGGCCAGGGGCAGCCACTTCTCGTCACACTTCCACAGGCCCTGGTCGATCTTCCCCACCTCCTCGGGGGACACCCAGTTCAGGTCCTGGAGCTTCCAGCCCTCGGCCAGCCGCTTGCGGGCCACCGGGTCGTACCACTCCCCCGTCCGGTCGTCCTTCTTCCAGCCCTTGTCCAGATAGGGCACGTCCGTGGGCGCGACCCACTTGCCGTCGTACTTCACGAGGCCGCGCTCCTTCGCGATCTTCGACATGTGCCGCTCGAGCGCGCGCTCCGAGTCGTACCACTTGCCCTCGAACTCCACGTGACCCAGCGCCGCGTGGGCCTCGGCGTGGTCGGGCGCGGCCTTGATCACCTTGTTCAGCACCCGCTTTCGGTACTTCTTCCGGTCGTCCTGCTCGAGGGTCCACTGGTAGAGCTCCCAGAGCTTCTCCGGGTCATCGCCGGCCGCCTTCAGGAGCGACTTGTAGTCGTCCACCACCCCTTCGGTGGTGAGCACCTCGACGGGCGTCCCTGAGGGGAGAGGATCCGCCGGGGCGGTCAGGGGCGAGACTGCGATGAGGATGGGGATCAGCATGGATTCTTCGAGTCGGCGTGGATGCGGAGCGGCGAGCTTGCCCGCTCGGGCGATTGTGTCCCTATAATGCCGGGCCACGCGCCAGGGGGGAGACCCCCTGGTCGCTCTGAGCACAAGAGAAGCTCAGGACCCAGTAGAACCCAAAGCGCCTGGCATAACAGGCAAGCACGATGGCCAAGCACAAGGCTGCCACCGAAATCACGATCGCCCAGGAAGAGCAGTCCGCCTTCGCGGCCATGGTCTTCAAGTACAAGTGGCCGGCGCTGACCACGCTGGCCGTGGCGTCGGCCGCGATCCTCTACGTCCAGAGCGCCTCGGAAGCGGCGACCGAGTCCAAGCGCGCCGAGTGGGGCCAACTGTTCGAGGCGAGCTCCTCGGACGATCCCATCGTCGCCCTCGAGGAGTTCACCGCCCAGAACCCCGAAGGCGCCGCGGCCGCCTCGGCGTTCATGAACCAGGCCCTGCTCCACCTGGACGATGGGGACTACGAGGGCGCCACCGAGGCCCTGATGAGCGCGCGGGCCACGGGACCGGCTCTCCTCGCCTCCCTCGAGTTCCCCATCGGGGAGGACGATGCGGGTCAGTCGCTCATCGCCCACCTGGCCGCGAGCGTCGAGAGCGAGGCGGCCTGGACCAAGGAGCACCCCTACATCCTCGATAACCCGCCGCTGCTGGAGGGCTCCCCGAAGGTCGAGCTCACCACGGACCTCGGGACCATCGTTCTCGGGCTCGACATCAAGGCCGCGCCCGGCCACGCCGGGAACTTCATCACGCTCGTGAAGGAGGGCTACTACGACGGCACCCGATTCCACCGCATCCAGCCCGGAGGATTCATCCAGGGCGGCGATCCCAACTCGAGGGATGAGGACGCGAGCACCTGGGGCCTGGGTGGTCCGGAGAAGACGATCGCACCGGAGGAGACCGGCCTGATCCACACGGAGGGAGTGCTGGCCGCAGCGAAGGTCAGCGGAGCGGTCAACTCCTCGGGGAGCCAGTTCTACCTCACGGCCTCACCCCAGTATCAGTTCGACGGGAACTACGTGGTCTACGGGCGCGTGCTCGAGGGCCTCGACCTGGTCAAGGACGCCTCCAACGCCGAGATCCGAGAAGACAAGGCGGAGACCCCCGTGGAGCCCGTGACGATCATCAGCGCCAAGGTCCTCTGAGGGCTGAACCTCGAACCTCGTCCGTAGGAGGGGCGGCAGGCAATGGCCTGCCGCCCCTCTTGCATTCTTGGGTGCAGGGACGCTGGGGGATGCCCCCCCCATTCCGGCAAGCGCAGAGGAGTGTTCCACGTGGGACACCTCCCCGACGCGTGCAGCCATCGTGGGCCCGGCCGAAGCCCCGCCCCTGCTCATGTTCCACGTGGAACATCGCTCGGCGTCGCTTCACCTCTCCGCCGACAGCGGGTCAGATCGCAGCGGGCACCCCACCAATGTTCCACGTGGAACAGGGCCCGTTGATCCAGCTCTCCCGTTGTGGAGAACCCACTCCCCACCACCGGCCAACCTTCCGCTCGTCTCAGGATCGCCCAGCCTAACCGCCCCGATGGGCACGTGACGGGCATCGAAGCGCCTGGTCAACTCGGGACCGAACGGGCGGACGACCGTGGAAAACAAGTGGAAAACCCACGACCCGACCATCGGCCGGCCACCTGAGCACGCCCTCCCACGAGCCCACCGGGCGGAGACACCCCATCCGATCGAAGGGGTATCAGATCGAACCACAATCCGTTGTGGCCCCTGGACTCAGATGGAGTCCTTGGGCGCGATCAGCTCACAGATCCGCTCCAGCTCCTCACGGCTGGAGTAGTCGAGCGTGATCGACCCCCGGTACTTCTTCCCGTTGCGGAGCGTCACCTTCACGCCGAGCGTGTCACGGATCCGGCCCTCCATCTCCGTGACCCATGCCGGATGGGCGGCCGCACCCTTCGCGGGCTTGCCCCCCGCGACCCCGGGGGAAGACGGAGCGATGGAGCGGGCCAGCTGTTCGGTCTCCCGGACGGACAGCTGCTTGCGGACGACCTGGCCCAGCCCCTTCCGGATCGCGTCCGCATCCCCGAGCCCCAGGAGCGCCTTCGCGTGGCCGGAGCTGATCATCCCCTGACTGAGCGCCTCCAGGGCCTCGTCCGGGAGGTCCAGGAGCCTGAGCTGGTTGGCCACCGAGGACCGCTTGATGCCCATGCGCTCCGCCACCTGCTCCTGGGTCAGCCCCACACGGTCCATGAGGGCTCGATACCCCCGGGCCTTCTCCACCGGGTCGAGGTCCATGCGCTGGATGTTCTCGCCGATCGCGAGCTCGAGGCTCACCTCGTCCGAGACGTCCTCACGAACCACGGCGGGGATGACCTCGAGGCCGGCATTTCTGGCCGCCCGCCAGCGCCGCTCGCCCGAGATGATCTCGAAGCCATTGCCATCGCGACGCACCGTGATGGGCTGCAGGACGCCATGGCGAGCGATGCTCTGGCGAAGTTCCTCCAGACCCTCCGAGTCGAAGACCTTGCGGGGCTGGTCCGTGTTGCGCCGGATCGCGGCCAGCTCGATCAAGCGACCGACCATCTCGTCCGCGCTCACCGCCGGCGCGCTGGCCGGCGCAGCGGCCGCCTTGGGGCTGGCCTTTTCCCTGGGAACGACGGTCGACGGGCGCTCTGCCTGTCCCTCTTCAGACTGCCCGAGCAGGGAGCCGAGTCCACGACCAAGTCGACGTTCCATGGGATTCAAGCGCGGGTGGACAGCAGGTGAAAGGAGCGGTTTGGAGCGAGGGCGCGCGACTCTAGAGGAAGCGGTCCACCTGTCAAGGGACACCCCCGAGGGCGTGACGCACGATCCTGAACAAGGGTAGCGAATGGCAAGATTCCCGACGCTGAGCGTTAGGCTTCCTCAAGGATGAGTTGCCTCCATGTCACCCTCGGCCTCCTCCGGCATCACCTGCGTCGACCCCTGGGTTGGCTGCTGGTCATCGCCCTGCTGCTCTCATGGCCAGCGCTCCGGACGTTCCTCCCGCTCGGCCTGGTGACCGCCGATCTGCACCACTGGACCGCCGCCTACGAGATCGCATTCATCGGAGGCGCCGCGGCCATGGCCATGAGCCTCGCCCCCCTCGAGGACTTCACCTGGATCATGCGGCCCCTGGGCCCAGCGGGCCGCATCGCCGTCCAGACCACCAGCCTCCTCCTTGTGGCCGGCTGCGCCGGGTTCCTCACCCTGGTCCCCGCGCACCTGTTCCACGACTGGCAGCTCGTCTCGTTTCGAGCCGAGGACTCCTTCCCCGCCCTCGTCCTGGGCTGGGCCCACGTCGCCGCGCTGGCCGTCGTCCTGCTCCAGGTCCCCATGGATCGAGTCCTCAGGCCGGTCGTCGCCCTGGGCCTGGTGGCGGTGGTCCCCGGCCTCGTGATCGGCGACACGGGCCCTGGCCAGGCCCTCCTGTCCTGGTTCGATGCAGGAGAGACCCTGAGAGCCTCGTTCGAATTCCCGCCGACCGGGGCTCACTGGGTCGGGGCTGCGTTGCCGATGACTGGGTGGGTCGCGTGTGCCCTGGCGCTCGCGTGGCCAGGGGCCGATCGACGCTCCCGACCATGCGATACGCCATCCTAGGTGACATCCACTCCAACCTCGCCGCCCTCGAGTCCGTGCTCGAGGCGCTCGAGGACGAGGTGATCGACCAGATCCTCCAGGTGGGAGACGTCGTGGGGTACGGAGCGGCGCCAGCCGAGGTGATCACCGCGCTCCGCGACCGTGACGCCATCGTGGTCAAGGGCAACCATGACGCCGCCTGCGTCGGCGAACTCGACACCCGGCTGTTCAATGCGAACGCCAAGGCTGCGGTGGACTACACCCGAGAGCGGCTCTCGCGCGAGGACCTCCAATGGCTCGCCGACCTACCCCTCGTGCACGGCACGGATCACTGCGTCGTGGCCCACGGGACCCTGCCCGATCCCGACCGCTTCGAGTACATCCAGAGCACCGCGGAGGCCGACCCCTCCCTGGACGCACTGGATCGGCCGGTGGCGTTCCTCGGGCACACCCACGTGCCCGTCACGATCATGCGTCTGATCGAGTCCCCTGGCCGGACCTCCTACACGATCGACCACGAGGTGAACCTCGAGGAGACGACGGTCGCGCTGGTCAACGTCGGCAGCGTCGGCCAGCCGAGGGACGAGGACTGCCGCGCCGCGTTCGCCATCTATGACACGGCGACCCAGCGGGTGGAGCTGCGCCGGATCGACTACGACATCGAGCGCGAGGCGGACAGGATCGTTCGTGCCGGCCTCCCGAAGATGCTGGCCGACCGGCTCTTCCTGGGCATCTGACCCGCCGCCGAGGCCGCCCGTGGTGGCCGCTACCTCTTCTGCCGCAGGTAGTCGAGGGCCGCCGGGAGGTCCTCGAGCCCACCCTCTCCAAGATCCGCGGCGAACAGCTCCTCGAGGTCACGGAGCGTCCGCTCATCCCCGTGGGCCATGAAGGTGCGCTGCTCGGGGTTGGAGCCGATGGCGACCATCAGCTCCAGGATCGATCCCGCGTTGCAGCGGGAGCCAGCCACCTCCAGCTCGATCGGCGTGCCGTGGTGCTGGACGATCGCCACGATCAGGGACGCGGGCCGCGCGTGCAGGAAGACCCCCTCACGCAGGCTGAGCTCGACGCTGGAAGCACGGGTGTAGCTGGGCAGCAGCGAGGAGGCGATGTCCGCGCCGCTCCGGATGAACGCCTGCGCGCTGACCAGCAGGCGGTTCAGGGTGATGTCCCTCACCTGGGAGCGGGGCACCAGCCGCTGCAGGACCGAGTCGGCCATGTCGGAGCGCAGGCCACGCTCGTGTCGCTCGACGAAGTGGGTCAGGTACGTCACAGCCCCAAGGGTGTGGAGGGCGGCGGACGCATGCCCACGGAGGTCCGGGAGCCGCGGGTCGCCGGTCTCCAGCACCGTGTTCTTCACGTAGGTGTCGTAGCTCGACTGGAGGTTGTGCACCGTCGCCTCCCAGACACGAGCCGTCTCCTCGCTGCACTTGGACCGCAAGAACTCCTCCCGGCGATCGGGCTCGGCCATCGGCTCGATCCCGACCTCCTCGAGCATCTCACAGGCCTTGAGGTAGCTGGTCGCCACCTTCGCGATCCGGTGATCGTCGTCGTCGATGCGGTCCAGGTCGACGTTGTTGGGGAGCCTGGGCGGCGCCTCCATGGCCTCCTCGGGCCGCTGCCCCTGACCCAGCTGCAATTCAGAGACGCCCCGCTCCCGACCCTCCTCGAGCAGCGCCCCCATCAGCAGCGCCGTGCGGTCCTGAACGAAGCTCAGCGCCTCGCGCATGTGCTGGAGCACCTCGCCCCCTCCTCCGGGGAGCCGTCCGGCCACCCCGTAGGAGTCGAGCCGACGGTCCAGGTGGGCGAGCTGCATCCCGGCCAGCGCGAAACCCCGGATGGAAGCCACCAGCTCGGTGAAGGCCGAGAAGGTGCGGTTCGTCCGGGCCCCGTGGTCGTCGAGGAAGGACTCGAGCTCGTCGGCGCTGGCGGAGACCTCGAAGAACCGTCGCTTGGACCACCTCGTCCCCGAGGGGACGGCGCAGATCGTCAGGAACCCGTCCGCGCGCTCCCGAAGGAGCGCGCCGAAGTCCTGCTCGGAGACAGTCGGCTTGCTGGAGGGCGATTCCATCGCTGGGCGGGAGGGTAGCACGTTCTCCGTTGCGAGACCGTGTCCCAGGAACGCCCGCAAGGCTCAAGACGGGGCCCCTGGGGGACCGAATTCCAGTCATGTGAGGGTTCCCCCTGGGGTGCCCCGTCCACGCATTCCCCCTGCGACCCGGAGCATTGCCATTTCTGCCGAACGCTGTCTCGAGACCTACCTCCAGGAGATCAACGAGGTCCCCCTCCTCACCGCGGATGAGGAGAAGGTGCTCGGTGCCCGGGTTCAGGCCGGCGATCTGGAGGCGCGGGAGCACCTGATCCGGGCCAATCTCCGGCTCGTGGTGTCCATCGCGAAGATGTACAACGACCGCGGGCTCAACCTCCAGGACCTCATCGCGGAGGGGAACATCGGGCTGATGAAGGCCGCGGAGAAGTTCGACCCCGAGGCTGGCTGCCGCTTCTCCACCTACGGCACCTGGTGGATCAAGCAGTCGATTCGCCGCGCGCTGACCAACACCGTCAAGTCGGTCCGGGTCCCCGGGTACATGACGGAGATGATCTCCAAGTGGAGGAACGTGGCCAACGAGCTGCGCTACATGCTCGGGCGAATGCCAACGGTCGAGGAGGTCGCCATGGAGCTCGGCATCCCGCGGGAGTCGTGGCCCCTGCTGAAGCGGACCATCGAGTCCAACCAGGCCGGCCAGGTCTCCCTCGATGTCATGACACAGACCCAGGACACGGTCGAGGACGAGAACGCGGCCGACCCGGAGGAGACGATGCTCCACCGGGACCTGCTGTCGAGGCTCGATGAGCTGCTCGGGGTGATCGATGAGCGCGAGGCGCAGATCCTCCGGCTCCGCTACGGCCTCGGCGAGGGGGCCGAGCCCATGACCCTCAAGGAGATCGGCAAGGTCGTCGGCCTGACGCGCGAGCGCGTCCGCCAGATCGAACGCGACGCTCTGCGCAAGCTCTACGACGTCATGGCGG
>CAZEFP010000060.1:0-10797 GCA_964511565.1 uncultured Planctomycetaceae bacterium | reverse complement strand
CTCCTGGCCACGCCCGCCCTCCTCATCGGGTGCAGCATCCCCATCTTCGCGGCGATGGTGGCCAGCGTCCGGACGGACCGGGTCTTCTCCTTCGCCTACGGCCTCTACAACCTCGGCGCGGCCCTCACGGCCCTCGCGCTCCACTTCGTGGTGCTCCGCTCCTTCGGGCTGCGCGCCACCACCCTCGGCCTCGCCTCGCTGAACCTGATCGTCGCCGCCGGCATCTTCATGATGGACCGGTCCGGGTCCGCCCGCGCGGTGGAGCCGGAGCCGGCCCCCCGGGCCTCGATCGACCGCCGCGTGATGTCGGCCCTCGTGCTCGCGAGCATGGCCTCCGCGGTGTTCCAGCTGACCATGATGAAGGTGTTCGAGGCGGTCTACGGGCCCTTCAACGACACCTTCGCGATCGTCCTCGCGGTCACGCTCATCGGCATCACCCTCGGCACCCTCGCCGTCGCCCACCTGGAGCTCTCCTTCAGCGGCGCGCTGACGGTCGCGGTCGCCGGCGTGGTGCTCTTCCTCGGGCTGTTCCCCGCGTCCGCCGAGGTCTACGCGTCCCTCTTCCCCGCCGCGGCGGAGCAGCACGGCACCCTCGTCACGCTCAAGGTCGGGCTCGCGATGGCCCTGATGGTCCTGCCCTCCATCGGGTTCGGGGCCACGGTCCCCGCGCTGCTCCGGCGCTACTCCGACGTCGCCGTGGAGTCGGGCCGGGTGCTCGCCTGCTCGTCCTTCGCCAACGCAGCGGGCTTCCTCTGCATGGCGCTGCTGCTCCACCCCTACCTCGACTACGGCCAGCTGCTGGCGGTGGTGATCGGGGTTCTCCTGGTGGCCCTCGTCCTTCAGCGCTGGCGGCTGCGGGAGCTCGCCATCGCCGGCGGGCTCGCCTCCTCTGCGGCCCTCATCGCCCTGCCGGCCTGGGACGAGATGCTCCTGTACGTGAGCCACAGTTCATTCAGGAGCGCCGAGACCCTCGCCTCCACCAAGGTCGACCGCGAGCGAACCCAGCGCTTCAAGGGAGCCCAGGACACCTTCGCCATCGTGGAATCCGGGGGCTCCCCGAGGTTCTTCATCAACGGCTACGTGAGCATCGCCCTCGACTCCATCGCCGAGAAGGCCGTGGGAGCGGTCTCGGCGGTCTTCGCCCCGCGCCTCGACGACGCCCTCGTCCTCGGGGTGGGGAGCGGCGCGACGGCAGGCACGGTCGGGATCCTGTTCGACCAGACCGACGCCGTGGAGATCAACCAGGTGATCCTGGACAACCTCCATCGGATGAAGGAGCACAACTTCGACATCCTCGAGCAGCCCAGCACCCACCTCGTCCACGGGGACGGGATCCGCTTCGTCCGGACGACGGAGAAGCGCTACTCGCTCATCCTGAACACGGTCACCTCCCCGCTCTACTTCAGCTCGTCGAAGCTCTACACCTCGGACTTCTTCGAGCACGTCGAGGAGAAGCTGACCCCTGACGGGATCTACGTCACCTGGATCGATGGCAAGCTCGACGACGAGGGGCTCGACGTCATCCTCCGGTCGATCGACTCCACCTTCGACCACTGCTGGATGGCCTACCTTCGGTCGGGCTACTTCCTGCTGATCTGCTCCAAGGCCCCCATCGCTCCGCGCAGCGCGGCGGAGGTCGTCGCGAACGACCGCCTCGACACCTACCTCAAGGAGATGCACGACGTCCCGGCGCGCATGCTCCCCTACCTCGCCCTGACGCCGGACGCCCAGCAGCTCCGCGGCTCCGACCAGGGGCTGACGAACACGATGGACTTCCCCGCGCTCGAGCACCTGATGGCGAGCAACCCCGGGGGTGGGCTGGTCGGCCTCAAGGAGCGCCTGGGCACCGAGCTGGACCTGACCGAGCTCTCCGGGTCCATGGCCCCCCACTTCGATTGGGACCCCAACGAGTTCGCCCTCATGATGTCCCTGCGCCTCTCCGAGTCCTCGAGCCTGTGGCGGCCGCTGCAGGCGGCGCTCGAGCGGCACCAGGGTGTGCACCGCAGCACGTACGCCGACGCCATCGTCCGCTGGGCCGAGGACGTGGACAGCGCCCGGGGGTTCGCGCGGGCCGCCCGGCGCCTCGAGGACCTCGAGGAGTACGAGCAGGCCATGGCCTTCCTCCAGCGCTCCCTCGACCTCGACCCCGACCGCCCCCGGAGCCACTACCGCTTCGGCCGCTGCAAGAGCAAGCTGGGCCTGCGGGCCGAGGCCCTCGAGCACTACCTCGCCGAGTGGCGCCTGCACGGCTACGACATGGCCGCGCTGCGGGCCTGCGAGGCGCTGCTGGAGGAGTCCCGGCCGGACGAGGCCGCGCGGCTCCTGGGTGAGGCTCACCCCGATCAGATCGGGCCCTCCGCCCGTCGGTGCTACATCCTCGGTCGGATCGCCGAGGCCCAGGGCCTCCGCGCCGCCGCGCGCGCCCAGTTCCAGGCGGCCCTCGAGCTGGACGACGACTACGACCGCGCCCGGCGCGCGCTGGAGGAGCTCCCCAGCTCCGCGGGGGGCTCGTCGAAGAGCTCCGGGATCAGCAGGTAGGCCCCCACCAGGAAGCAGGCCCCGCCGGCCATCGTGAGGACGTTGGACCAGAAGAGCACGCCGGGCGGCGCGCCGACGTAGCTCGTGCACCCGGAGACCTGGAACGCGACGGAGCCGACCAGGTTGATCACCGCGATCCACCAGGAGAGGCTGTGGGGCGCGAAGGAGCTCGGCCCGTGGGAGACCTCGGCGTAGGCGAGGTAGCTCGCGACGAGGAAGCAGACGCACCCCGCCATGTTCGGCGCCCAGATCCACAGGCTCTCCTGCGCCGACGAGAGCTCCGGTCGCGTGGCCGCGAGCGTGCTCACGTTGAAGAGCAGGGTCCCCAGGAGCTGGATGCCGCTGGCGAGGTAGCCCAGGTTACGGGGCCGCCACCCCCACCAGCGCCAGCGACGCCTGACCTCCGCCCCGAGCGCCTCCCGGACGTCCCCGTTCAGCGCCTCCAGCCACTGGAGCCAGGCAGCCACGGTGAAGAACACCGCCCCCACGGCGAACAGCCAACCCAGGAAGGTGCTTGCCAGCAGGGCTCCACCCACGGCGGCGGGGAACGACGCGGCGAAGGCCCCGACGGTGAAGCAGGAGGAGCCGCAGATGAAAGCCGCGGCCACCCACCACCCCAGGCGCCCTGGCGCCCAGAGGTGCCCGAAGGCGCGGGGATCGACGCCCAGCAGGCGGCCCCCGTGCTCTGCCGCCGCGACCGGGTGGGGCCGCAGCCCCTTGCGATGGCGGCGGGAGTGCGCGACCAGGTGCTCCCCCGCGCGGACGCGGAGGAGGCACCAGGTCACGAACGGCCCGGGGCCGCGCTCGATGACGGAACTCGACGCTCCGGGGTGTGGTTGGTGGCGAGCCATGATTGCTCCCGGCGCGAGCACCCGCTCCCTGTCGCAGGTCCGACCCGGGAGCACCGAGCGACCTCCGGGCTGAGGGGGAGTCTGCTGCATCCTGGGGCGCGGAAGAAAAGAATCTGTCGCGCTACCCACGGCCTACGCCAAGCGGGTCTTCCATAGGACTCGGCCACGGGCTCCCGTAGGCTCGGCGTATGGAGGCACCCGACCAGGCCACCCCACCACGCTTCCCCTGGCGCCGCCGGACGAGGTACGCGTCAGGAGTCGGTCTGGCGCTCCTTCTCCTGTGGGCCGGCGCCTCGATCGCTGCCGCGGAGCGGCTGACGCGACGCTCGCCCTTCGTGGCGGAGCAGATCCCCTCGATCGACTGGGCCCATGGGGCGGAGGTCTCCCTCCACGCCCGGGACGGGGTCACGACCCCCGCCTGGACCTTCGACGTGGACGAGGCTGCCCCGACCGTGGTCTTGCTCCACCCCAACGGCGGCAGCCGCTCCCGGATGACCGGCCTGGCCCGGGTCTGGGCCCGCCTTGGGTACAACTCCATCGCCCTAACCCAGCGCGCCCACGGGGACGCCAGCGGCGAGCGCAACGACTTCGGGTGGTCCGCCCGGCTCGACGTCCTCGCCGCCCTGGATTGGCTCGCGGGTCGCCGCTCCACGCCGATCCTCCTCCACGGGGCCTCCCTCGGCGCCGCTGCCATCTGCTTCGCCGCGCCGGAGATCGATCACGAGCGCTGGTCCAGGATCCAGGGGCTGATCCTGGAGTCGCCCTACTCGGACCTCGGGACCGCCGTGCGCGCGCGGACCGCCATGCGCTTGCCCTGGGGCCTCGCCCCGGCCGCGGCGCTGGGCCTCGAGCTGGCGGCCCCGCTCTTCCTCCCCGAGGGGGCAGGCAGGGCGCCCATCGAGGGTTTCGACTCGGTGCCGCCGGGTTGCCGGGTCCTGCTCCTCGCAGGCACCAGGGACCAACACGCGCCCCCAGCCGAGGCGCGCCGATATCACGGGCGACGCCCCGCCGACTGCACCCTGCTCGTCGAGGAGGTCGGACACGTGGGCTGGCTGACCGACACCCAGCGAGCGGACGGGGCGCGCTACCTCGCGGCGCTGCGACCCTGGGTCACCCCCTCCCTCGCCGCGGAGCCGGGACCCGGCGACAAGTCGCCGGGCGCAGGGCGCCGCACCGGCCCCCGGGCTCGCTAGGCTCTGCGCCATGCGCGTCGTCA
The DNA here is from genome assembly GCA_964511565.1 of uncultured Planctomycetaceae bacterium. Lineage (GTDB taxonomy): Bacteria > Planctomycetota > UBA1135 > UBA1135 > Saltatorellus. The sequence goes on along the minus strand of CAZEFP010000060.1, from coordinate 6,192 downwards.
GCCTCCTGCCGTCTTCCACGGAGATCGTCCACGTCCTCGGCGCCGAGGGCGACCTCGTGGGGATCAGTCACGAGTGCGATCACCCCGCCTCGGTCCGAGGCCTCCCGGTCCTGACCTCGTCGAAGATCGACATCACCCAGCTCTCCGCGGACATCGACCGGGACGTCCGCCGCGTCCTCACCGACGCGCTCGCCGTCTACGACGTGGACGCGGAGGGGCTCGGGGAGGTCCGACCGGACGTGGTGTTGACCCAGGACCTGTGCGACGTCTGCGCGGTGTCGATCCGTGACGTCGAGGCGGCACTGCGCGAGATCGCCAGCGAGGGGGTCCAGCTCGTCAGCCTCAAGCCCACCCGGCTCGATGACCTCGAGGGCGCCCACGGGGTCATGGGAGACATCGAGCGCGTCGCCGCGGCGCTGGGCTGCGCCGACCACGGCCGCCGCGTGGCGGACGGCCTGCGTGGACGGCTCGACGCGCTCCGGGAGCGTTCGGAGGCCGCCCTCGCCGCCTCCGGCGCGGCCCGGCCCAGGGTGCTCACCATCGAGTGGATCGACCCCGTGATGGTCGGGGGCACGTGGATGCCCGAGCTCGTCGAGATCGCCGGCGGCACGGCGATGGTCACCGAGCCCGGCCAGCACGCGCCGACCCTCGACCGCGAGGCCCTGGCCGCCCTGGACCCCGAGGTGATCCTGGTGAAGCCCTGCGGGTTCGACCTCGCCCGCACGTCCCTGGAGCAGTCCTCCCTGGACGAGCTCATCGGAGCCATGCCCTGGTCCGATGCCGCGAAGGCGCGGGTCTTCGTCGCCGACGGGAACGCCTTCTTCAATCGCCCCGGACCCCGGCTGGTGGAGTCCGCCGAGATCCTCGCGGCCATCACCCACCCCGAGGCGTTCGCCGACCTGCGCGAGAAGCACGCCGCGCACTATCGCCCCCTCTAGCCCGGCCCACGTCGACGGGGTCCCCGAGGCCAGGGCTCCCCCAAGACCCAGGAACACACGGGGCGCGCGGCGCCCGTGGGCTCCTGGAGCGAACGGGGCTTCCGGCCGACCTAGCGCCGCAGCCGCGCTGCCGGGACGAGCTTCACCCTCGGCTTGGCCTTCTCCGCGGCCACGTCCTCGGTGAGCGCCTGGACGGCGCGCTCGAGCTGGCTGTCGGTGCCCCGGGCGGTGGCCCAGGTCGGGTCGTTCCAGAACGCGATGTCCGGCTCGCAGCCGTTGAGCTCCATGTCCTCCCCGGTCCCGGCGAGGTACCAGCCGCGGGTGGGCATGCGGATGTAGCTCCCGTCGAGGAGCGTCTGGGCGCCGGTGGAGATCACCCCGCCCGCGGTGCGCATCCCCACCAGCCTGCCGCGGCCCAGGTGCTTGATGGCGTGGCTCAGGATCTCGGCGTTCGAGAAGGAGTGCTCGTTGCACATGAGCACGATGGGCTTGCTCCAGGACGCGTAGACCTTGCGGTCCTGGGGGTAGCCCTCGCCGCTCCCGCGGGACTGGGTGATGGCGTGCACGGGCTGGGTCAGGGCCGTGAGCACGTGGTCGGTGGTGCTCCCGCCGCCGTTGAAGCGCACGTCGATGATCATGCCCTCCTTGCCGACGCCCGCGTGGTAGAGGTCCTCCTCCATCTGGCGGAAGCTCGTGAAGTTCATGCCCTTGATGTGCAGGTACCCGAGCTTGCCGCCGGAGAGCTCCTCCACCTTGGCGCGGGTGTTCTCCACCCACTCGTCGTAGAGCAGGCCCGCCACGCTGGAGGCAGGCCGCACGGTCACCTCGCGCTCCTCGCCGCCCCTGGAGCGGACGGTGAGCACCACGTCCCGCAGCTGCTCGAGGGTGAGCATGGCGTCGAGGTCCGCCTCCGGGCCGACCGCCGCGCCGTCGATGGCGACGAGCGTCTCCCCCGCCTTGACCTCGCTGCGCGCGAGGCTGCAGGGGCTCCCGGGGATCACGCTCTCCACCTCAAGGCCGGGGCCCTCGGTGCCGGGCACGTAGCGCAGCCCAAGCTGGTAGGTCGTCGGGGACCACTCGTTCTGGGCGTCGAAGCTCGGCAGCGGGTCGCTGCCTCCCCGGTGGCCCATGTGGGAAGCGTTGAGCTCCCCGAGCATCATGTTGCACAGGTGGCTGAACTCCGCGGCCCCCAGGCACTCGGCCGCGACGGGCCGGTACTTGGCACGCACCGCGTACCAGTCACGGTTGTTGTATTCCTCGTCGTAGAACCGGTCGCGCATGGCACGCCAGGCCTGGTCGAAGGCGATCTGGCGGACCTCCCGCCAGTCCGCGGTCGTGCGGACGTTGAAGGTGAAGCCCTCGGTCTCCCCGCTCGCCTTCATGGAGGTGGGGACGCCCATGGTGAGCCCGACGAACTCCTTGGAGTCCTCGATCCAGCGGTCCGTGGCCAGGGGCACCGAGGCGATGCGCTTGGGGTCCTTGGGATCGGGGAACTCCACGGCGTAGAAGCCGCGCTTGCCGTCCACCGTGCCGGAGAAGCAGAGGGTGTTGCCCCCCTTCCCCCAGATCAGGTTGGACTCGGTGGAGCCCGAGATCCGGTAGCGCTGCACCCGGTCGAGGAGCCCGTCGAAGTCGATCCGCACCACGTCCTCGTCCGGCTCGTCCGTGGCGGTGTCCTCCGCCCCCTCGTCCGCGTCGGCCTTGCCCGCCGCGCTCTTGTCCGCAGCGCCCGGCTTGGCCTCGCCCTTCCCGGGCTTCCCGCCCTTGGGCTCCATGGCCTTGAGCGCCTTCTCCAGGGTCTCGTCGCGGCTCGTGGCCTCGCTCGACGCCTTGGTCAGCTCGACGTAGTAGATGTCCGCCTCCTCACCGTCGCGGCGCCCCACCCAGGCGATGCGCTTGCCGTCGCCGGACCAGGCGGGGCTGCTGTCCCAGTCGGGGTGGCGGGACAGGTTGAAGGGCTCCCGCGTCCCGTCGAGGGGGACGATGAACACGTCCGGGTTGTAGTCGTCGTCCTGGGTCACGTAGGTGATCCAGCGGCCGTCGGGGGACCAGCCGTAGTCCGGGCTCGACCACATCTGGGCCACGCGCCGGTGGTCGGTGCCGTCGTCGTCCATGACGAAGATGTCGGTGCCCTTGATGTAGCCGATGTGGCTGCCGTTGGGGCTCAGCTGGAGGTCGGACTCCACCGCGCGGTCGTCGGTGACCTGGCGGAGCTCGAAGTCATCGGCCATCCACCAGATCCCATCCTCCTGGTCGTGGCTGGCAGCCCAAATGTCGGCCTCACCCCCACTGTCGGTCACGAAGTAGAGCGTCGATCCGTCCGCGCTGAACACCGGCCAGGTCTCGTCGTTGGCCGTGTGGGTGACCCGGACCGGCTCCTTGAGGATGCGGTCCATGACCCAGATGTCCTGGCCGGAGACGAAGGCCATCTGCTTTCCGTCCGGCGTGAAGGCTACGCGGTCCGCCTTGCTGAGGGAGCGGCGTTCCATGGGGCTCACGACGCCGTCGCCGGCCGCGAACAGCTCGATGGGCGAGCCCTCCCCGGTCTTCAGGTCGATGGCCTGGAGGTCGAAGAGGCGGCGCACGAGCAGCTTGCCTCCATTCCGCGCCAGGGTCGGGAACGCCACCCCGTCGTCGGACCCGTCCGCCGCGCCGACGTCGGTGACCCGGGTGGGCTCGCCGCCGGAGAGCGGCATGGAGTACACGTCGAAGGTCCCGTCCGCGTCGCTGTTGAAGTAGACGGTCTGGCCGTCGGCGGACCACATGGGGTCCATGGACGCCACGTTCTGGAAGCGCTCCCGGTCCGAGTCCAAGCGGGTGAGCGTGACCGGATCCGCGCTGAGGTCCGCGAGCCACAGCTGCATGGCCTGCGGCCCCTGGTACCCCTTGCGGTTCCAGTTCGAGCGGCCCCGGCAGAAGAGCACCTTGGTCTGGTCAGGGCTGATGGCCGCGTCCCGCACGCCGGCGTCGAAGAGCATGCGCTTCGGCGTCTTCCCGGTCACGTCCACGAGGAAGGCCCGGCCCGACTCGGAGTAGTGCCAGCCCCGGTCGGTGGACTGGCTGATCAGGAGGTGCGCGCCGTCGGCGGTGATGTCGTGGAGGGTCTTCGACGCCGAGTCGAAGGTCACCTGGGTCGCCGGCCCCCCGGTGGCCGGGCAGACGTGGATCTGCTTGCGGCCGGAGCGGTCGCTGGAGAAGTAGACGAGGGTGCCGTCGGGGCTGAAGAGCGGGGAGCTGTCGTTCCCTGGGTGGATGGTGAGCCGGGTCGCCTCTCCCCCGTCGATGGACGCGGTCCACACGTCGCCCTGCCACGCGAAGGCGATGCGCTGGCCGTCCGCCGAGATGGTCGGGGTCCGCGGCAGACGGATGGACGTCTCGGCGGCGTCCGCCTCGAGCGCCGGGTGGATCGCGCCGTGGAGGGGCGCCGAGGCGACGGCGACGGTCAGGCTGGCGAGGAGGACACCGGGGAAGGAGGGGCAGGACATCGTCGTGGAGAGGTTCGGGTTCATCAGATACTCGGCGGCGCGTGCAGTTGCCGCCGCCACGCACGATATCGACGGGAACGCTGCACAGGTGAAGCCGCCCTCGAGGTGCGCGCCGACTGAACGAGGTCCGTACATTGGGTCCCGCCAGCGACCATCCCTCCCCCTAGGATGAGGCCGTCCCCCCTTCCCCAATACCTGCTCCCCCACCGCCCGCCGGCGCGCCCGAGATGACCTGCTCTCTCCTCACCCTTCGACGCTCTCCCTCGCTCCTCGCCCTGCCGGTCATGGCGCTCGCCTACGGCGCGATCGCTCTGGCCGCGAACCATCAGCCCGTCGAGGCCGCCGCGCCTGTTGCCAACGTCGAGGACGAGCTCCCCGACCCGGACGGGAAGCCCGCGGACATGTCCAAGCCGGTCCAGGTCTACGTGCTCCTGGGCCAGTCCAACATGCTCGGCGCGGGCAAGGTGAAGGGTGAGGACGGGTCCTTGAGGTTCGCCGTGGAGACCAAGGGGCTCTACCCCTACCTGGTGGACGACGCCGGGGCCTGGACCACCCGCAACGACGTCCGCCACGTCCGCGTCATGGGAAGCGGCACGGGCGGCTCGCGCCAGTTCAACAACGAGTTCATGACCGTCACCGGCGGCAAGATCGGGCCGGAGTACGGCATCGGGCACCACCTCGGGCACGCCACCGACGCTCCGGTCATGATCCTCAAGAGCTGCATCGGCAACCGGTCCCTGGGCTGGGACCTGCTGCCGCCGGGCTCGGAGCGGTACGAGATGAACGGCAAGGTCTACGCCGGCTACAAGGACTCGCCGGACGTCTGGGACAAGGGCACCGAGCCCGAGCCCATCAACTGGTACGCCGGCATGCAGTACGACGGCGACGTCGCCCGGGCCAAGAAGGTCCTCGAGGACCTCGACAAGTACTACCCCGGCGCGAAGGAGTACGAGGTCGCGGGCTTCTTCTGGTGGCAGGGCGACAAGGACCGCTACAACGACGCCCACGCGAGCAAGTACGAGGAGAACCTCGTGCGGCTCATCGGCCAGCTCCGCGCGGACTTCGACGCGCCGGAGGCGAAGTTCGTCATGGCCACCCTCGGCCAGACCAAGAAGGGAGCCGACGGCAACGAGGGGAAGATCATCGAGGCCATGTTCAACGTGGACGGCAGCTCAGGGAAGTACCCGAAGTTCAAGGGCGACGTGGCCACGGTGTACACCCACCCCCTCTCCAAAGGGGGCGCATCGAACGGGCACTACGGCGGGAACGCCGAGACCTACATGAACGTCGGCGAGGCCATGGGCCGCGCCATGGTCGAGCTCAACCAGGACTAGCGTCCGCGCCCAGGGCGGCCGGTTCGCTCAGGCGGGCCCGTCGCCCTCGAGGCCGCTCACGCCGCGCAGGACGTCCAGGTCGTCCTCGTGGCTGTGGGTGAAGCCCATGGCGCGCTCGGCCGCCACCGTCTCGGCGGTCCGGAAGGCGATGACGTAGGCGCGTCGCCAGCGCTCGCTGACGTTCCCTCCGGAGCCATGGACGATTCGCTCGCGGAACGCGAGCGCCTCCCCCCGCCGGAGCGGCGCCTCGACGATGGCGGGGTCCCCGTCGTCCACGTCGGCCACGAGGGTGTGGGACTCGTCGCGGTCCCCGGTGAGGGGCCGGTGCGGCCGCAGCTCGGGTTCGAGGTGGCTCCCCTTCACGAAGCGCAGGCATCCGTTGCTGGCGTCCACGTCGTCGAGGGCCAGCCAGAGGGTGACCGTCTCCGGGGACGG
>CAZEFP010000059.1:0-10888 GCA_964511565.1 uncultured Planctomycetaceae bacterium | reverse complement strand
GGTCACCGCGCCGGTGCTCGGTGCGGCCGTGAACTCACCGGTGCTGCTCCAGCATCGCCTCTGGCACGAGACGCGCGTCGCGCTCTTCGCCCAGACCCTCGACATCCGCAACGCGTCGCAGCTCGCGAGGAACACCCGGCAGCGGGTGACCTTCGGGGACCGCTGGGTCGAGGGGGGCGTCCTCGACATCTTCCGCGAGGACGTGTCGAGGTTCAGGCTCCTGCTCGGCGGTGACACCGGCGGGAGCTCCATGGAGGCGCTCGATCGCGGCGAGGTCCCGACCCTCGACGCCCTCCGCATGCACAACGGCACGGTCTACCGCTGGAACCGGCCGTGCTACGGGATCTCCGACGGCAAGCCCCACCTGCGCATCGAGAACCGGGTCCTCCCCGCGGGGCCGACGGTGGAGGACCAGACCGCCAACACCGCCTTCTACCTCGGGCTGATGATCGCCTTCGGCGAGGAGCTCGACGACGTCCGTCGGGTGATGGAGTTCGACGACGCCAAGGGGAACTTCATGGCGGCGGCGCGCTATGGGCTCTCCGCGGAGCTGCGCTGGCTCGGCGGTCAGCGTGTGAACGCCCGGGACCTGATCCTCTCCGACCTGCTCCCGCGGGCGCGGGAGGGGCTCGCGTTCAAGGGGATCGAGCGCGGCGCGGCGGACCGCTACCTGGATCTGATCGAGGAGCGGGTCTCCTCCGGACGGACCGGCGCGCAGTGGGCCCTGGACTCCCTCGCCCGCATGGGCTCGCGCGGCACCCTCGATGAGCGCCACCGGGCGCTCGCATCGGCGACCTACGCGCGGCAGGCCGCCGGGCTGCCGGTCCACAAGTGGGCCCTCGCGGACCTCGATGAGATCTCCGACTGGCGCCACAGCTTCCGCACCGTCGGCCAGATCATGAGCCGGGACCTGTTCACCCTGCACCCCGAGGACGTGATCGACCTCGCGGCGAGCCTGATGGACTGGGAGCACATCCGCTACGTTCCCGTCGAGGACGACCAGGGGAACCTGGTGGGCCTCCTGACCCAGCGCGGCCTCCTCCGCAAGCTGTCCACCAGCAAGGAGAGCAGCGACGCCGGCGGTCCGCTCTCGGTCCGGGACGTGATGGTCAACCACCCGGTCACGGTCGCGCCAGGGGACACGACGATCGCGGCGATCGAGGTGATGCGGGAGCACCGCATCGGGTGCCTCCCCGTGGTGGACAACGGGCGCCTGGTGGGCCTCGTCACGGAGCACGACTTCATCGACGCGGCGGCGAACCTCCTCGAGGAGACCCTGCGGTCTCGCTGATTCGCTCCCGAGGCCAGGCGCCGGGCCTCAAGTCCGGTCGCCGGGGCTTCCGAAGAGCCCGTAAGGCATGAGCGACACAGGCGTTGATCCCGGTCACAGGGCCCGGAGCGGCACGACCCGCGGGGCCCTTCCCGGCTCCGTGGAGCGTGAGCTAGGGGTCAAGGACGACGGGCAGCCGGGCCCGCTCGTGCTCATCACCGCGGGCCTCCACGGCAATGAGCCGGCCGGGGTCGGAGCGGCACGGCGGGTCCTCAACGAGCTCGCTGGGCGACCGACCGCGGGGCGCGTCGTGGCTCTCGCCGGCAACCTCGGAGCGCTCGCTTGCGGCGAGCGCCACGGTGGCCAGGACCTCAATCGCCTCTGGACCGAGCCGCTGCTCACCGAGCTCCTTGGCCGGGATCCGGAGGCGGATGGCCCCGACGAGCAGGAGCTCCGGGCGCTCCACGCGATCATCCAGAGCGAGCGCGAGGCGGCGCGGGCTGCGGGGCGCGACGTGCTGCTCCTGGACCTGCACTCCACCTCCGCCGGTGGCGGGCCCTTCAGCGTGGTCCCGGACGTGCTCGACTGCCGGCGCCTCGCCCGCGCCATCGGCCTCCCGGTGGTGCTTGGTCTCGAGCAGCGGATCGAGGGACCCCTCCTGACCTGGATCGTCGGCGAGGGCGAGGTCGGGGTGGTGATCGAGGGCGGTCAGCACGTGGACCCGCAGACCGAGGAGGTCCTCGCCGATGCGCTCCGCGCTGCGCTCGGGTACGCCGGCGTCACCGCGCCCGGGGACGCGGGCGCGGACCGGGCGCGGAGGCGGATCGAGGCCATCCGGGGCGCCGTGCCGCCCGTGCTCGACATGGTCTACGCTCACCCGCTCGAGCCCGGCGACGGCTTCGTCATGGAGCCGGGCTGGACGAACTTCAGGCCGGTCCGCGCGGGTCAGGCCCTCGGGCTTCAGCAGGGCGAGGTGGTCCAGGCACCCATCGACGGCTACATGCTCATGCCCCTCTACCAGGGGCTCGGCTCCGAGGGCTTCTTCCTCTGCGAGCCCGTGGGGCGGCCGTGGCTCGCGGCGTCCCGCCTCGTGCGCCGCCTCCGCCTCGAGCCCGCGCTCCGCCTCCTCCCCGGGGTCCGCGCGGTCCTTCCGTGCGGGGGGGGCGTCGTGTGTTCGCCGGGCGCGGGGAGCCGGACCGAGTGGTGGCTCACCCTCTTCGGGTACCGGACCCGTGGGTCCTCGGAAGACCAGGTCGTCTGGACCCGCCGCAGGAGCGGTTGACCCCGGCGGCCCTCGCCCCCCAGGTCCTCCCGCTCAGCTCGCGAACTCGATGGCGCCTTCGGGCAGCAGGTAGACGATCAGCATCCTGCCGCCGCTGACCGTGGGCACGTGCTCACTGCCCGGAGGCTCGACGACCCACCCCGGCGCGTGCCCGTCGAAGGTGGGGGTGCCCTCGAGGGCGACGCACCAGTTGACCTCTCCGTTGGGGTGGCGGTGGCGGGGCCCGGGGCCGGTCATGTCCACCACGTCGATCGAGAACGCGCCGGTCTCCTCGCTGGCCTTGGCGGCGCGGCTGTAGCGCACGGGGGGGGCGCCCCGATCGGCGACCTTGCCTGCCTCGAGGAGCTCGACGAGGGCCTCGCTGAGGCGCTGGCCCTCCGGCGAGGCGGGGTCCAGGCGGGCGGTGAGCTCCGCGCAGGCGGCTTCAGGGTCAGCGAGGGCGACGCCCGAGGCGGCGTCGATGAGGGGCTTGAAGATCTCGAGCATCGGCGGGAGGGTTCACTGGGACTGCGGGCCCGCGAGGTTACCCTTTCCACCCGTGCAGCCTCTCCTGAAGAGACTCCTGATCTTCGCCGCGTGCCTGGCGCTCGCCTGGTCGGCCCATCGCCCGCTCCTGGGCGCGGGCTTCCTCGGCTCCGATGCGGCGGTCCTCGAGGACACCCAGCGGGCCTTCGAGGTGGAAGAGAGCGGCGCTCCGTGGGGCGTCGCGGCGGTGGATCATCGACCGGTGGCGGCGCTCTCCCTGGCGTTCTCGCGCTCTCTGCGGGCGGCAGAGGGGATCTACACCGCGGGTGACGCGGGCCGCCTGCGCCTGGAGGGCTTGCTCCTGCTGATCCTCGCGGCCTTCGGTGTGCGCAGCGCCGTGGCGCGCGCCATGGCGCCATGGACGGGCAAGGAGCACGCCCGGGCCGCGGGCATCGCCTCGGGCGCCCTGCTCCTGGTGCACCCGCTGCTGGTTCCCCTCGCGGCCCACCTTCCCGCCCGCGGCGACGCGATCGGGCTCGCCGCGAGCTCCTGGTCGGTGGCCTTCCTGCTGCGGGGCCGGCAGCACCGCCGGGTCGCCTTCCTCGTGGTGGCCTTCGTGCTCGCGCTCCTGGCCGCGGCCTCCTCACCCGCCGCGCTGATCCTCCTGCCCCTGAGCTTCGGGCTGGAGTTCGTGGCCGCGCACCGCCATCGGCCCTTCCAGGTCAGGCTGCGGACGTCGCTGCAGGTGGCCGCGGGCTACGGCGCGGCGCTCCTCATGGAGCTGCTCGTGCGGCGGGCCATGCAGCCGCCGAGCATCGCCACGGAGGTCACCGCACCCCTCGATCCGGCGCAGGTCTTCGCCGGCGATGGCGGCGGTCTCCTGCGGCTGCTCGCGGTCTCGGCGGAGAAGGTCGGCGTGGTCGTGCTGCCCGTGAACACGATCGGCGTCGGCGCCCTCGGGTATGGCCTCGCGGTCCTCGCGCTCCTCGTGGCCCTGCACCCGGGGATCGTCGCGGCGCGCGCCGCGCCCCGGCTCTGGGGTCGCTTCCTCGGGGGCTGGGCGGTGGCGCTCACGGTCCTCTTGCTGCTGGGCTCCCGGGAGCGGTTCCTCCCGTCCAGCCTCGGCGACCTGCAGGGGGCGACCTTCCTCGGTGTCTGCATGGCGGTGGGCCTCGGCACCTCCGCCACGGCCCTCGCGGGCATGCGTCGCACGGTGCTCCCGGTGATCGTGGGGGCCCTGTACGCGTTCCTCGCGGCGGGGAGCGGGCAGACCATCGAGGAGGCCGCGGCCGAGGTCGGGGCGCTCCAGGACACCGTGCTCGAGGTCGCCCGCGAGGACGACTGGACCCGCACTGTGGTGGTCCTGGACCCGCCGCGGGTCGTGGCCGGCGTGCAGGCCCTGCGTCAGCAGGAGGACCGGAGCCTGGCCTCTGCGCCCTTCGTCCCCCTGGGCTCCCAGCCCGTGCGTGTCCTCGGGCTGGAGAGCGCGTCGTTCTGGGCCGTGGCCACCGATTCCGCCGAGTTCGATGCGCTCCGGGCGGGGGGCGTGACGCTGCTGCTCCCGAAGGCGGGCGACGGCGCGGGCGCGACCCGCGCGGCCGTTCGGCTCGCATCGCCTGGGGCGCCGACAGGGCTCGGGGAGCGAGGTGAGTTCGGCTGGGTGGGCGAGGGTGCGTCGCCGGCCTCGCGCACCTTCGATCCGTTCGAGGCCTCCAGCGTCCGGGTGATCGCACGCGCCGCCACGAGCAGCGAACCGGTCGAGCTCTCGATGCCGCTCGTCCGCTGGCGTGGCTCGGCCGGCGAGGACGCGGAGGGGACGGCGGAGGGCGTCTGGGTCAGGGGAGACGGCGGGCGCTCCGAGGCCATCTTCTACCCCGGCGGAGACCTGGACTGGTTGGCCGCCGGGGAGGTGATCTCCGTGTGGTTCCCCGGCACCCTGGCGCGCCCGGACGCGGCGGTCATCGCGGCGGCGCCGCGGCCGCTCCCTGATGCCGTGGTCCCCCGCGTCGTCGGCGAGGACTGGACCTTCGACCTCGAGGGCGCGGACCTGGCGCCCCCGATGGACGAGGTCAGCGAGGAGTGGGTGCTGTGGGTCGTGGATCCGAGGAGCGGGAACTCCATCGAGCTCGAGGCCCGCTTCGCTGCGACGGGACGCCTCACGGTGGACGGCGCGGCGTGCTTCCACGACCTCGACCTGATCTGGGTCCTGGATCGACGGCTCGGGGGAGTCACGGTGGATCGAGCACGCGGTCGCCGCCGCTAGTATCCTTCCGCCCATGTCGACCCAGCCCTCCACGTCCCTCGAGTCGTTCCCCAACCCGAACCCCGGCCGCGATTACGAGATCCGGTTCGATTGCCCGGAGTTCACCTGCGTGTGCCCGAAGACCGGCCAGCCGGACTTCGCGACGATCCGGATCCGCTACACGCCTGCGGAGCACTGCGTCGAGCTGAAGAGCCTGAAGCTCTACCTCTGGTCGTACCGCGACGTGGGCTCGTTCCACGAGGCGATCACCAACAAGATCATGGACGACCTCGTGGCGGCCATCTCGCCGAAGAAGATGGTCGTGGAGGGGGACTTCTACGTCCGCGGCGGCATCGGGACCGTGGTCGAGGTCCAGCACCCCTGAGCGGGCGGCGGGCCCTCGCCGGGCGCCGCGTCACTCGTTTCGCAGGGCCCGCTCGATCCTGGGCAGGACCTCGGCGTAGCGTCGGTCGAGGCCGAAGTGGCCGCCCTCGTGCTCCACGTGCTCGTGGGGGACGCCCAGGTCCGTGAGCACCTGGACCAGCCTTCGGAGCCCGAACTGGAGACCGAACTCGTCCTTCAGCCCCGCCTCCAGGTAGAGCAGGTCGAGGGCCCCGAGCGCCTCTGCGTGCGCGGGCGCGGCCACCACCGGGTCGAAGGCGAGGAATCGCTCCCACACGTCGTCGCGGCGCGCACAGGTCTCCGGCTCGAAGGGCAGGTCGAAGCCCAGGGGCGCAGACGGGTTCGGCGCGTAGCAGGCCGACATGGCGATCACGTTGATCGCCGCGTGGCCGTCACCGCCGAGGTCGTGGCCCTCGGCGAATTGCTCCAGCCAGGGGGCCGGGTCTCCGCCGTGGGGGAGCAGGGCCCTGGCGGCGCCGACCATCTCCGCGCCCAGGGGGAGCTCGAAGTCACAGTCGCCGCTGATGGACGCGACGGCGCGGAACACGCCGGGGTAGTGCATGGCGAGGTGCAGGGCCCCGAAGCCGCCGGAGCTCTTGCCGCACACGCCCCGCGCGCCGGCGAGCGTCGGGTACGTCCCGTCGACGAAGGCAACGAGCTCCTCTGCGACGTGATCGGCGTAGCGGCCCGTTGCGCCGCTGTTGACGTACTGGCTCCCGCCGAGTCGCGTGAAGGCGTCGGGCATGACCAGGATGCAACCAGGCGCCCCCGTCCTCTGGAGGGCGCGGTCGTAGGCGAGGACGGCGCCCGTCTTCCAGGGGTGAGTCTCCAGCATCGACTGGCCCCGCCCTGTGAAGCCGGAGAGGCAGAAGATGACCGGCAGGGGCTCGCCGTCCAGGGCCGCGGGCGGGAGATAGACCGGGACCTCGCGGACGTGCGGGTCCCCGAGGGCGTTGCCCTCGAGCACCTCGCTCTCGAAGGGCCGGGTCTCCACCGCGCCGTGGAAGGCGGAGGGGTCGCGTCGGAACTGGGCCTCGCTCAACCCGCGTGCTCCGCCTTCAGGGCCGCGTAGGCCGGGGCGATGCGCTCGTCGATGATCCGGTGACGCTCGGCGTAGGGGAAGAACGCGGCGTTCATGGCGTTGACCGTGACCCGCTCGAGGTCGTCGAGGGTGCAGCCGAACTGCTCGACCGCCACCCTGAACTCGTCGGTCATGGTGGTGTGGCTCATGAGCCGGTTGTCCGTGTTCAGGGTCACCCGGTACCCCTCGCGCAGAAGGTAGGGGAAGGGGTGCTCGTCGATGGACTTGACAGCGCCGGTGTGCAGGTTGCTCTGCAGGCAGCACTCGATGGGGATGCGGTGATCGAGCACGTAGGTGGCGAGGCTGCCGACCTTGATCACCTTGCCGTCGTAGATGGCGATGTCGTCGATCAGGTGAGTGCCGTGGCCGATCCGATGGGCGCCGCAGAACTGGAGCGCCTGCCAGATGCTCTCGGGGCCGAAGCTCTCACCGGCGTGGATGGTGAGGGAGCCGTTGCGCCGCTTGATCAGCTGGAAGGCCTCGATGTGGTGCTTGGGCGGATGGCCGGCCTCCTCGCCGGCGAGGTCGAAGCCACAGCAGCCGCGACCGAACCACGAGACGGCGAGCTCGGCGAGCTTCAGGGACAGCTCCGCGGACTGGTTCCGCATGGCGCAGACGATGAGGCCGGACTCGACGCCGAAGTCCGCCTGGCCGCGCTGCAATCCCGCGATGACGGCGCCCATGACCGCGTCGAGGCCGAGGCCCCCGACGGTGTGGAAGTGGGGCGCGAAGCGGACCTCGAGGTAGACGCAGTTCTCCGCGGCGCAGTCCTCCGCCAGCTCGTAGGCCGCGCGCTCCAGGGCGCTGGCGGTCTGGAGGACCGCGATCGTGTGCTGGAACCCCTCGAGGTACTGGGGGAGCGAGCCGCGGTCCGCCCCCTCGAAGAACCATCGCCCCAGGCGGACGGGGTCGGACTCGGGGAGCCCCTCGTAGCCGCACTCGGCGGCGAGGTCGAGGACCGTCGCGGGGCGGAGGCAGCCGTCGAGGTGCTCGTGGAGCAGGACCTTGGGGGCCTGACGGAGGACTTGGTCACTGAGGGAGGCGCTCGAACTCATGGGAGGAGTGTAGGCCCCGGTCCTGTCGAGTTCGCCCCGCCGGCCGTATCCTCTTCGGCCCCTTTCGGACTTCCACCCCCGCGCCGCCGTGACCGACCTCAGAGTTCGCATCGCCCCCAGCCCCACGGGCACCGTCCACCTCGGCCTCTGCCGGACCGCGCTCTTCAACTGGGCCTACGCCCGGGGCCGCGGCGGCGCCTTCATCCTCCGGGTCGAGGACACGGATCGGACCAGGAGCACCGCGGAGAGCGAGGCGGCGATCCTGGAGGGGCTCCGGTGGCTCGGGATCGACTGGGACGAGGGGCCCGGGGTCGGCGGACCCCACGAGCCCTATCGCCAGTCCGAGCGGAGCGACGGGCACGAGCGGGTGGCGGCGCAGGTGCTCGAGTCAGGCCACGGCTACCGGTGCTTCTGCACGCCTGAGCGCCTCGACGAGCTTCGGGCGGCACAGGAAGCGCGCAAGGAGACGCCCCGGTACGACCGGAGCTGTCGGAGCCTGAGCCGGGAGGAGTCCGACCGCCGGGCGGCGGCAGGGGAGCCCCACGTCCTGCGCTTCCGAGTGCCCGAAGGGGAGACCGTGGTGCGTGATCTCGTCCGCGGTGACGTCCGCTTCGACCACGGCGAGGTGGACGATTGGATCATGGTCCGCCGGACCGGGGCGGCGACCTACAACTTCGTGGTCGTGTGCGATGACATCGACATGCGCATCAGCCACGTCTTCCGCGGGGAGGAGCACCTCGTGAACACGCCCAAGCAGGTCCTGCTCTACGAGGCGCTCGGGGAGGAGGCGCCGGCCTTCGGTCACCTGCCGCTCATGCTCGGGACGGACCGCAAGAAGCTCTCGAAGCGCACCGGCGACACGGCGCTGGGGGACTACATCGCCAAGGGCTACCCCCGAGAGGCGATCGTCAACTTCCTCTGCCTCCAGGGATGGGCCCTCGACGGCGAGACCGAGGTCTTCGACACCGCCACCTTCGTCGAGCACTTCGACATCACCGACGTGCAGAAGGCGGGCGCGGTGTTCGATCCCAAGAAGTTCCTCTGGCTGAGCGGCGACACGATCCGTCGCATGCCGATCTCCGAGCTGGTGGGGGAGGTCACGCCCTTCCTGGAGACGGCGGGCTACGCGAGCGGCTCGGACGTCGAGGCGCGCCGCGAGTGGTTCGAGCAGCTGGTCGCGGGGGAGCAGGAGCGCATCGAACTCTTCAGCGAGCTCCCCGCGCGGGTGCGGCCCTTCTTCGAGGAGGACGCGGGGGTCACCTACGAGGAGGCGGCCGAGAAGAACGCTCGCAAGCACGACGCGCGGGCGGAGCTCCTGGCCGAGTTCTCCGGGTGGCTCGAGGAGCGCGCCGCGGCGGGGGAGTTCGACACCGACACCCTCTCGGCGGGGATGAAGGCCTGGGTCAAGGACCGCGAGCTGAAGTTCCCCGCGCTCTTCCAGCCGCTCCGCTGTGCCCTCACCGGCATGCCGGGGGGGCGGGACCTCGGGGACTGCATCACCCTGCTCGGGCTGGAGAGGACCCGGGCACGGATCGAGGCCGCGATCCAGCGCCTCGGCTGAGCGCGGGAGAGGCGATCCCAGGGTCAAGGTCCAGCCGCCGGCGACCGATGATCCAGGTGCCGCACGCGCGGCGCCCATGGAAGCCCCCTCCCAACAGGACCTGGACCAGCGCCGCGACGAGATCGTGGCCGACCTCAACGCCAAGATCGCGGGGATCGGCCGCCACGGCGCCGGGGCCGCCAGGAAGCCCCTTCGACTCTCGCGGATTCGCCTCCGGACCCTCGTGCTCCCGGCCTTCGCCGTGTTCCTGATGATCCACTTCGGAGGGGGGGCTGCGAAGCCCCTCGGGGTCGAGGCCGCGTTCGAGCCTGGGTCCGGCGGGGCCTTCGCTGGCTTCGTGGCGGTCGACGGAGAGGTCGGGCCGGCTGGAGAGCATCGCTCGATCCCGGTGGAGTCCGGTGACGTGGTCGGCACCAAGGACGGGTCCCCCGGCACGCTGCGTCTCGGCCCGGGGAGCCTGGAGCTCCACGCCGGCGCGCGGGCGCTTGTGGAGAGCGTCATGCCGCCGCGCGTTCGGTTGATCAGCGGCTCGGCCGTCGCGCGGGATGAGATCCGCGTCCTCACGGCCCACGGGTTCCTCGAGCAGACCGAGGGGGAGTCGGCCCTGGGCATCAGCCCGCAGGGGCTCCGGATCACGCTCCGCTCGGGACAGGCGTCCCTGGTCGGCGCCGACGGCACGGGCCCGTTGACCGTCGGGGAACAGCGGCTCGTGCGTTGACGCCCGCCGGCCGCGGGGAGAGCATCCTCCGGTGATCGCTCCGCGCCGCTTCAGTCGACTCCGGATCGCGGCCTTCGCCGCCATCGAGCGGGTCGCCGTCCTCCTCGGGGGCCGCGCCCTGTACCGGCGCCGCCACCTGGCGGAGGGGCGGCTCCACGTGCGAGAGGAGTGGATCGAGGTCCCCGGCCTTCCGCTGGACCTCGAGGGGTTCACCGTCGCGCACCTGTCGGACCTGCACGCGGGGCCCTTCCTCGGGGCCGGGGACCTCGGCGGTGTGATCCGCGTTCTCGCGGACATAGGCCCCGATGTGGTCTGCTGGACTGGAGACTTCGTGGTGCATGGCATCCACAACGTCCTGCCGCTGCAGCGGGAGCTCATGGAGCTCGTCGGCGCCCGGGCGACCTTCGCGGTCTTCGGGAATCACGACTACCTCCACCGGGAGGAGTGGCGCTTCGTGGAGGCCATGGAGCCTGCCGGCTGGCGCTTCCTGAGGAACGACTCGGCGTTGCTCGAGGTGGGGGCTGCGCGGGTCGGGTTCTGCGGCATCGAGGACCCCGAGGAGGGCAAGGTGGTGGACGTGGAGCGCGCGGTCCGCGGGCTCTGTGACGCCGGTATGCCCGACCGCCCCGACCTGGTCGTCGCGCTCTCCCACGGCCCCCAGGCGGCGCCGCAGTTCGCGGCCCGCGGCGCCCATGTGGTGCTGGCGGGCCACTCCCACGGCACCCAGGTGGACCTCCCCTTCCTCCGGGACCTGGGCCCCGCGCACCCAGGCCTGCGGGTGGAGCTCGGGCGCTCGACCCTCGTGGTCAGCC